>NZ_JBNNVU010000064.1:0-32366 GCF_050280705.1 Pseudomonas sp. NPDC089530
ACCTCAATGGCCGGACAAGGTCCAGCCAACCTGGGCTGGCACTTTGCCACAACTCAAGGCATGCTAGCCGCCCTTCGGGTCTCTAATGTTTACCAACCGCGTAAGACAGGCCATCGCGGCCACCCTGCAAGGCCTGCCGTTGTCGGCGACCGTGGAAGAATTCACCCCGCCGAAGATCGAATTCGAAATGGAAGCGATGGCCGGTGGGCGCTTTATCGCTGAAGAAATGGCCAAGAGCGGCAAGGCGCTGACCGCCACCCTCAAGCTCCAGGGTTTGGGCCCGGAAATCATGCTGGCCCTGGGAGTGAAGCTGGGCGACGACATCCTGCTCAACGTGCGCGAGGCCGGCCAGGACCAGGATGGCAAGACTTGGTTCACCTACCACACCGTGGGCGGCAAGCTGAAGTCCCTGGCCGAGACGGCCATGAAAATGAATGAAAAACCCACCACCACCTTCGAACTCGCCTGCCGTACCTACAACCGCATCGAGAACGGCGTGCCGGTGATCGACATCGACGTGCGGACCCAGAAGTTCGTGCTCGCTGGCGTCGATATTCTCGGCGATGCTCGCCGCGCCGTACTGCTGCCGTAACCCCCTGTAGAAGCGAGCTGGCTCGCGATAACGGCCTGACAAACGAATCACAACCGTTGGCCAATCCTCATCGCGAGCACGCTCGCTCCTACCTCTTTACCAAGGAATTCCTTCATGTCCTGGACGCCTCCGATCCATGCCTTGCTGTGCCCGATCACCGCCGACGACGAGTCGCAGATCGCGCAGATTCAGCTCAAACCCCTGTTCTATGCCGCGCAGAAAGAAGCGCTGGCCCGTGCCGGCGACGACGAGGACGATCAGTTCTTCGAGTTGGCGAAGCTGGCCACCGGCCTGTCGGCCACTGAACTCGACCAGCTCAAGCGCCCGGACTACGTGAGCATCGCCCAGTACGTGCACGACATGTCGACGCGCCCGAGTGCGTATTTCCTCGAACCGGGCGACGACGATAGCCCTGGCGAAACCGCGCATGACGAATCCGCGGATCCCGACCAGGTGCGCCTGCTCCTGCCGATCGAGGTCGCTGGCCAGCACCTGACCAGCCTGAGCCTGGAAATGCCGGCGCTGCGGGCGACCAAAGTGATGAAGAAACTCAAGACGGCCAAGGAGCGCGCCGAGTTCATCACGTCCCATTGCACCGGCCTGATGCTGCCCGACCTGGCGCTGCTCAGCGTACCGGACTGGACGCAACTGCAAGGGCGCATCGACGATTTTTTAAACAAACCGGCGGCCTTCTTTCGGAGCGCGACATCGAAGTGATCCTCGATGTGGTGCCGCTCATTTACTCGGTAAGTGAGGCGGAAATCCTGGAGTGGGACGCTGGCAAGGCCTTGCGCCGTTACGACATCGCGATCACTCGCCTTGGCGTGAAAGAGGAGTAGAGCGGGATGGCGAACAATCAGTTTGCGCTCAAGAACGCCGCCATGGACCCGTCGGGGTCGCCCCTGGTCGGCGCGGGGCCGTCAGGTGACTTGAAAGCACCCTTGGCGAACCCGGGCAATGCCGGCCTGTCGAGCAGCGGTCTTATCCTGGCGTTGAATGCAGCCAGCTTCGAGCTGCGTCAGCTGACCGGCGCCGTCGACTCGTTGAAGCTGGCCTTGTCGTCGCAACGCTCGTTGCTGCGAACCAGCTCCGGCGGTGCCGGGGGCGAGGCGGCCAAGGGGCAGAAAACCACGGACAAGGCAGCCGCTGGCGGCCAGCTGCCAGACATGCTCAAGCCGGCGATCGCCATGGAGGTGGCCCTGACCGATCTGGGGCGGGTGGCTTATCTCACCGGCAAGGAGCGCGAGGACCTGACGCAGGCCAATTACCGGATGGCCAGTGCTCCCGGGATCGCCGCCGGCGGAACCAGTGCGGTCGACCTGGCGAAGGTCGAGTACGCCGCCGCCAAGGCCGGGATCGAGAACGACAAGGGCAAGTCCCGCCAGTTGACCTTGCAGACCTTTGCCGGTGATGCCGGGCATATGGCGACCGCGTTCAAGATCCCGGTCAAGGACGCCGCAGACATACAGGCCGGCTGGCGCACCTCGATGAAGCTGGACCGCAACCAGACCCTCGACCTGGCAGATGCGACCAACCACCTCGGCAAGCTTTCGGGCGATGCAGAGGCGGCTGACATCGGCGCGATCCTGCAACGGCATGGCGCTGCCGCGACGTCGACGGGGCTGGCTCCGGAACAGGCGGCGGCGCTGACCGCGGCCTTGCTCAACACCGGTACGCAAAAGGCCGAGGCCGGGGAGGCGCTGAAGGGTATTACCGCGGCCCTGGGCAAGGGTGAGCCGAAGTCCGAGGCGCAACGAGCGGCCTGGGAACGGCTGCAGGTCGATCCGTTGAAACTGGATGCCCCGAAGACCTTGACCGAGGTACTCAAAGCCTTGCAAGCCCCTGGGGTGCCGGCCGCGGAGCGTTCCGCGCTGGCCAGTACGCTGTTCGGCGACAGTGGCGAGGCGGCGTTGCGCCTGTCGCAGCAACTGTCCGAGGTTGAGCGCGCCTTTTCCCAGGTCGCGGACAAAAAGCAGTACGCCACCTCGGAGCTGGGGGACAAGGGCTCGGTCCTGCAATCCGCGCAGGCCCAGGCGAAGACTTTCGAGGCCCGCTTGAACCGGATGAACACGGCGTTCGGTTCCGCTGTCGCGCCGGTAGCGGAAGGGGCGATGGCGCCCATCGGTGGGGTGGTCGATGGCTTGACCAGCCTGGCGACGGAGTTCCCGAAGCTCACCGCTGGCCTGGCCCTGGCCGGGGCCGCCATCGCGCCGGTGGTGGGGCGGCTGCTCAAGTCGGTGCTGGACGAAGTCTTTACCCAGGTTGCGAAAAAGCTGTTGAGCCTGGCGGCGCCGAGACTGCCGTCGAGTATCGGCAAGCTGTTCAGCGAAGGCGGGGGCTGCTGCGGCGGACCGCCTGAGGGGAAGGGCACGTCCAAGGCCCGCGAACCGAAGCCAAAGAACCAGCCCAAGGATAAGTCCAAGGGCAACCAACAGGCACGACAGGCCAAGGCGGCAAAGCCGTCTTCGACAGCGCCCACTGCGCCACGTGCCGGGCTGATGTCCCGCATCGGTCGCGGCTTGAAGGGCAGCTTCGCCGGTGTGCGCTCCGTGGCCGGGCGGGTGGCAAGCAAGCCGCTCAATCTGCTCAGGGCCGGCCTGAATGTCTTCAAGGGGGTGCGTAACCGTGACCCCGGCGCCATTGGTTCCGGCCTGGGCTCCTTGGGTGGCGCCTGGGCCGGCAGCACATCCGGCGCTGCGTTGGGCGCCACCCTGGGCAGCGTCGTGCCGATCCTGGGGACGGCTGTCGGCGGGCTGGTCGGCGGCGCCATTGGCGGATGGCTGGGCAGCGAGGCGTTCAGTCGGCTGGGTGGCGAGCTGGGGGACCGCTTGAAGTCGCCGGCTGAAGTGAGCAAGAACCTCATTGCCGGTTCGGCCCCCTGCCAGCCAGTCACCCTGGCACCAGTGATCAATATCTATGGCCAGGATCAGGCCAGCGCCCGGCAACTGGCGGATACGGTGATCCAGCAAATGCAGGCGCAGTTCATGCCCCTGATGATGACCGACCCGCTCGCGGTAAGACGCAGTGCGGCCTTGAGCGATGGAGGTGTTTGATGCGACAGCAAATGGTGCTGGGCAGTTTTATTTTCGGCCTGGCGCGGGGGTTCGCTTACAGCACTCTGGCGCGCAAGTCGGGAGGGGGCTGGGTGAGCCTGGACATTCTCACCAGCAAGCCCAAATCCAGCCAGACCGGGCAGAGCCTGCAAGGGCTGACGATCACGGGCAAGTCCATGCGCGCGGTCGCCATGACCCGGCTCGATGAGCTGCGTGCCCTGCAGGCCCTGCGCATACCGCTACCGCTGGTCGACGGCATCGGCCGCAACTGGGGGCTGTGGCGTATCGACAGTGTGATCGAGACCCAAAGCCAGGTGATTGACGACGGCACGGCGATGGTCAACGACTGGGTCATCGAACTGACGGAGTTCATCAATGCGTAAGGTCAGAAGCATCGCCGGCGACTCGGTGAACCTGCTGCTCTACCGCGAACTGGGCCGCAGCGACGATGCCGCGGAGGAAGCCCTCTGGCGGCTCAACCCCGGGCTGGCCGAACAGGGGCCGGTACTGCCGGCGGGGCTCTGGGTGAAACTGCCCGAGCTGTCGACCCGGCCACTATTCGCGACCCCGGTATCGGCCTGGGATTAAGGAGGCGACATGGCACTTGGATTCACGCCGGCGGTGGAAATCTACGGCGCCAATGCGGCGCTGCTCAATGAGCGCCTGGTGCAATGGCAGCACATCGATGCGGCCGGGATCGAATCCGATCAACTGACCCTGACCCTCGATACCGAGGGGCTCGACGGCCTGCCCAGCCTGGGCGGGCGTATCGGCCTGCGGGTCGGTTACCGGGAGTCGGGCATGGTCGACAAGGGGCAATTCATCATTGCCCGGCGCACCCCCTTCCTGTACCCCATGCGCCTGGTGCTGGTGGCCACGGCCGCGCCCTTCGAGGAGAGCGACGAAACGGGGTTCAGACGGCGCCGCTCCGCCAGCTACGGACCTATCACCCTGGGTGCGCTGTTTCGTCAGCTGGTGACCCGCCACGGGTTTTCCCCGCGGGTGGCCCCGGAACTCGACGGGGTGCGCATCGCCCATGTCGATCAGAGCAACGAAACCGACATGAGCTTCCTGACCCGCCTGGCCAAGGACTACGGCGCGGTGAGCAAACCGGTGAACGGTCTGTATGTGCTGGCCCGCAGCGGGCAGGTCAAGTCCTTGTCGGGCCAGGCGCTGCCGGATGTGCGCTTGTCGGTGACCCGGGATAACCGGCCGGGGGACGCGGCCTTCATCTCGGCCAAGGTCGACGAGGAAAGCCGCTCGAAGTTCCAGGGCTGCCAAAGCCCCTGGTGGGACAGTGCGGCCGCCAAGGAGCGAGTGGTGCAAATCGGCACCGAGCCCTTCAAGAAGCTGGCCAAGCGTCGGGCCAGCGAGCAGGACGCCCTGGCCGCGGCCATCAGCGAAATGCGCCGGCAGGAGCGTGAAGCGCGCAACATCCAGATCGAATGCCCTGGCAACCCGGTGCTGTCCGCCGAGGGGCTGGTCCTGCTCGACGACACCTGGCCCGGTTTCATGCGCGGACGCTGGTCGATCAAGAAGGTGACCTCCAGCGGTACCCGTACCCAGGGCTATCGCTGCTCCATCGCGGCCAAATGCCTGGAACCCCAGCCGGACTGACAGTGCCCGGCCCACCGGCGGCCCGAGCGCTCGGGGCCTGAAGCCCGCTGCAATCTCCCTCCTGTCACCACGACCTCAAGCCTGCCTGGGAGGAGGGAGAGCGCCTGCCTTTTGCGTATCCGGCCAAGGGCTGTCGGGCGTCGTGCCCGCTTTCTTATCTCACTCGATTCTGGAGCCTTTTCATGAAGATCACCGCGTTGCTCAGCCAACTGCGCGATCACTGCCCCGGCCTGGCCAAGCAGGTGGCCGTGGGGGGCGATCTCGCCCTGTTGCAAGGCAACACCGCCTTGCCCACCCCCAGCGCCCATGTGACGCCGATCGCCGACCCGGCCAGCCCGGGCACCGGGCAGAACGTGACCCGCCAGGCCATTCGCGATCGCGTGGCAATCACCCTGGTGCTCGATGCCAGCGACCCGGGGCGGGCGCTGGACCAACTCGATGACCTGCGCGCCGAGCTGTGGCGCGCCCTGGTGGGGTTCAAGCCGGGGCCGGCCTACAACCCGATCGAATACGACGGCGGCGAGCTGGTTTCGCTCACCGCCACGCGCTTGCTCTATCAACTGCGCTTCTTCGCCGAGTTCCAGCTGGGCCGCAACCTGGCCAGCCAGCCGGCGGAGACCTGGCGCGAGCGTGAACTGGACGGCTTGCCGTCCTTTAGCGGGGTCACGGTGCGGGTCGATGCCATCGATCCGGCGGACCCCAACCTGAAACACCCGGGGCCCGACGGGCGCCTGGAACTGACTTTCTCTGGAGATGTAACGCAATGAGCAATCGCATCACTGTGCTGCCGGCCGCGGGCCGTGCCGTGCCGGATCCCGAAGCCGGCGACCTGCTGCCCCTGGAAGGCCGTGAAGTCGAAGACAGCGCCTGGTGGCGCCGGCGTCTGGCCGATGGCGATATCACCCTCAAGGCCGCGAAGGCGGCGAAACCACAAGGAGCCAAATAATGGCGATCGGATTCAGCAATATTCCGGCGGACATTCGTGTGCCGCTGTTCTACGCCGAGATGGACAATTCGGCGGCCAATAGCGCCTCTTCGGCCATGCGCCGGCTGATCGTGGCCCAGGTCAACGACAACGTGGCGCCCACTGAAGTCGGCAAGCTGGTGCTGGTCTCCAGCGTGGCGCTGGCCAAGAGCATCGGCGGTCAGGGCTCGATGCTCGCGTCCATGTACGAGACCTGGCGCAAGACCGACCCGATCGGCGAGATCTGGTGCCTGCCTGTGCACAACGTGGAAGGCAGCGTGGCCAAGGCCGAGCTGAAGTTCACCGGCGCCGCCAGTGCCAGCGGCGTGCTCAACCTGTATGTCGGTGGGGTGCGGGTCCAGGCTGCCATTGTCAACGCCGCCACCGCGGCCCAGGCGGCCAGCGCGCTGGCGCTGAAAATCAATGCCGCCGCCGACCTGCCGGTCACCGCCGCGGCGGTCGAGGGCACCCTGACCCTGACCGCCAAGTGGACCGGCGACAGCGCCAACGACATCAGCCTGCAGCTCAACCGCCTGGGCAAGAGCAATGGCGAAGAAACCCCGGCCGGCCTGAGTGTGGTGGTCGGCAAGATGGCCGGCGGCGCCGGCGTGCCGGATCAGGTGGCCGCCGTGGCGGCACTGGGCGACGAGCCGTTCGAGTTCATCTGCATGCCGTGGACCGACACCGCGACCCTCAACGCCTGGCAAGCCGTCATGGACGACAGCACCGGTCGCTGGTCCTGGGCCAAGCAACTGTTCGGCCACGTCTACAGCGCCAAGCGCGGCACCGTCGGCACCCTGGTGGCGGCCGGCCAGGCGCGCAACGACCAGCACATCACCATCCAGGCCCTGGAGCCGGGCGTACCGCAACCGTTCTGGGTGCAGGCCGCGGCCCTGGCCGCGCGGACTTCGGTGTTCATCTCCGCCGATGCCAGCCGTCCGACCCAGAGCGGCAGCCTGCCGGGCGTCGATCCGGCGCCGGCCAGCGAGCGCTTTACCCTGACCGAGCGCCAGTCGCTGCTCAGCTACGGCATCGCCACCGCCTACTACGAAGGCGGCTACGTGCGCATCCAGCGTTCGATCACCACCTACCAGAAGAACGCTTACGGCCAGGCCGACAACTCCTACCTGGACAGCGAGACCATGCACCAGTCGGCCTTTATCGTGCGCCGCCTGCAAAGCGTGATCACCAGCAAGTACGGGCGCCACAAGCTGGCCGCCGACGGCACCCGCTTCGGCGCTGGCCAGCCGATCGTCACCCCGAGCACCATTCGCGGCGAGCTGATCGCCCAGTACGCCAAGCTCGAGCTGGAAGGCCACGTGGAGAACGCCGCGCTGTTCGCCGAGCACCTGATCGTCGAGCGCGACACCCAGGACCCGAGCCGGGTCAACGTGCTGTTCCCGCCGGACTACATCAACGGCCTGCGGGTGTTCGCGCTGCTCAACCAATTCCGCCTGCAGTACGACGCCGCGGCCTAAGCCGGGCCTTCTTCACTGCGTTTTTCCAGCCCGCCCCGCGCGGGCTCATTTTTTGGGAGATACACCATGGGTCAACTGATTGCGGGCACCTGCTACGTCAAAGTGGACGGCGCTCAACTGACCATCAACGGCGGCTGCGAAGCGCCGCTGATGTCCGTGAAACGGGAAACCGTCGTACCGGGTTTCTACAAGGAAACCGACATCGCCCCGTCCTTCAAGGTCACGGCGCTGCACACCCCGGACTTCCCGCTGCAGCAACTGGTCGCCGGTTCCGACATGACCGTCACCTGCGAATTCAGCAACGGCAAGGTCTATGTCCTGGCCGGCGCCTACCTGGTGGAAGAGCCGGTGTCCAAGGGCGACGACGCCAGCATCGAGCTGAAGTTCGAAGGCATCAAGGGGACCTGGCAATGAGCGATAGCGTAAAGCTGCGAGTGGCCATCGAGGCCCATGGCGAGCCGCTGCACGAACTGGCCCTGCGCCGCCCGACGGTGCAGGAAGTGCGGGCGATCAAGGCGCTGCCGTACAAGATCGACAAGAGC
This sequence comes from Pseudomonas sp. NPDC089530, assembly GCF_050280705.1. Taxonomy (NCBI): domain Bacteria; kingdom Pseudomonadati; phylum Pseudomonadota; class Gammaproteobacteria; order Pseudomonadales; family Pseudomonadaceae; genus Pseudomonas; species Pseudomonas sp. NPDC089530. Next base: position 8,247 of record NZ_JBNNVU010000064.1, read on the forward strand.
GAAGAAGTCAGCCTCGACATGGACGTCGCGGCCAAGTACATCGCGGTCTGCGCCGGCATCCCGCCGTCCTCGGTCAACCAGCTGGACCTGGCCGACCTCAACGCCCTGAGCTGGGCGGTGGCGAGTTTTTTCATGAGTGCGGCATCGGAGCCATCACCGACCTGATCGCGGTTGCCTATGACCTGGCCTGGTTCTGGAAGGTTGACCCCGAACAGATGATGGCCAGGCCACTGGATGTGCTCCGGGAGTCCCTGGAGCACGCGCAACGGATCAATGCGATGCAGCAGGTGCAGTGATGGCGAAAAAAACGAGCAAAGCAAAGCAGGTGAAGGCTCAAGAAGCCGAGAAAACCGCAACACCTCAGAAGCTTGCAAATGTGCCAACCATCAAGGCCACGACCGATATGGTGGTGGTCGCCAAAGGCGCGGGAAAGCTGGACAAGGAAATCACGGGCATCCGCGCCAAGCTCAACGCCTTCAAAAAGGACCTGGAAGACAGCGGTGTCGACAAGCTGAATTTTTCGAGCCTGATGGAAGGAACCGGGTTGGTCGCTCCATTCGTGAAGGGCATCAAGTCGGCGGTAAAGGCCGAGGATGAACTGGTTGCGGCGAATCTCAAGGCGCAAGGGCTTGAGGTGCCGGATGTGGTTCGCGGGAGTACGAGCACCAACCTCAAAAATTTCAGTGCATCGCTGGATGCGGTTTCTCTGAAAGTGGGGCAGGCCCTGCTGCCCTCGGTCAACAAAATCGTGGTCGGGCTGCAGCCACTACTGACTAATGTTGGGCAGTTTGTAGCGAACAACCCGGCGCTGGTCGAGGGGCTGGCTGCCGCTGCGGTGGCCTTTTCAGTGGTGGCTTCGGCGGCAGCAGCCCTGGCTGTCGTACTCTCTCCCATTGGCCTGGCAGCTGCCGGGATAGCCTTGGCGGCGGGATTGATCGTCGCCAACTGGGCACCGCTTTCAGGTTTTTTCAGGACGCTGTGGCAGAACATTCGCCCCGTGCTTGTGCCCATGGGAGACTTTCTCAAGACCCTGTTCGCGTTCACCCCACTGGGGCAGATAGTGAACAACTGGGGACCTGTCAGTGGTGCCTTGGGGGACATCTTCGCAGCGATAAAGGCGGTGGCCGGTGGTGTCATCGAAGTGTTGAAGTTCACCTTCAGCCTCACACCGATGGGCGCGATCGTGGCCAATTGGGGCCCCATCTCGACGTTCCTGGCGGGGCTTTGGCAAACCATCAAAACAGCCGCGGCGCCATTGGTGGCGTTTTTCCAGGAGTTGTTTTCCTGGACACCTATCGCCTTGATTGCAGCCAACTGGGGACCGTTGACGGGGTTGTTTTCGGCTATCTGGGGCTTGCTCCAGGCCCTGGCCGTACCCGTGGCGGAGTTTCTGCGCGGTATTTTCGCCTGGACACCCATTCCGTTGATCATTGCCAACTGGGGACCGATCACCGAGTTCTTCGCCAGCGTCTGGAGCGCTATCAAGGCTTCGGCGATGGCCATGTATACCGTGCTCAGCGATATATTCGGCTGGACCCCGTTGTTTCAAATCATCAAGAACTGGGAGCCGATCACTGAGTGGTTTTCGACCTGGTGGCAGAAGCTCAAGGCGATCATCGAGCCGATCAAGGAATTGCTCGGAGGAAGCGTGGGCGGCTTCATTACCAAGATCACCGGAAAGGTGGAAAGCCTGACCGAGCACCAGCTCAAAACCAATGAGCAAGACAGGGGCGCCCTGGCCCCAGTGTTTTTTGGCGGTGCTGCCGATTCCGAGTCGGCACCGGGCGCGTTGTCGGGCAAGTTGCCCAAGACAGCGTCCCTTGCACCGGGCGGCCTGCAACAGAACTCCAGCTTGTTGTTGCAACAGACCGCGGCCAACAACCGCACGCAGTTGCAGGGCGGCCTGACCGTGAGCTTCGAAAACGCCCCGGCGGGCCTGCGCACCAGCGCGCCGCAGATCAACCAGCCCGGCGTGGCGCTGTCGTCCCGGGTCGGCTACCGCTCACTTTCCCTAGGAGGTTCCAATGAGCTGGCGTGATCGTTTGTTGCCGGCGTCGTTTCGTGGCGTCGGGTTCTGGGTCGACCAGGCGAAAACCCCGGTCGGCCACAAGGGCCAGTTGCACGAGTACCCGCAGCGCGACCTGCCGTTCTACGAGAACCTGGGCCGGCAGGCGCGCACCCACGACCTGACGGCTTTCATCGTCGGCCCCGATTGCCTGGAGCAGCGCGACCAGCTGCTCAAGGCGCTGGAGGAGGGCAGCGGCGAGCTGGTGCACCCGTGGCTGGGGCGCTTGCAGGTCAAGGTCGGCGAGTGCGAGATGACCCAGAGCCGCCAGGACGGCGGCCTGGTGACCTTCGCCCTGAAGTTCTACCCCGACCAGCCGCTGCAGTTCCCCAGCGCCACGGTCAACACCCGGCAGCTGTTGCTGGTGTCGTCCGACAGCCTGATCGGCTCGGCGGTACGTCGCTTCGAGGAGGCCATGACCCTGGTCAAGGCTGCGCGGATCGGCATCGCCGACCTGCGCAACAGCCTCAAGGAGGTCTACGACACCATCGAGCGGGAGCTCAAGCCGCTGATCGACACCTACCGCGACCTCAACCTGCTGGTGCGGGCGGTCAAGGATTTGCCCAAGGAAGTCAGCGCCGAGTTCAAGGGCTTGCTGGGGGACATCAAGGACCTCAAGGACTATGCGCGCAACGGTTACCGCGGCGTGCTGGCCAATGTCTCGCAGCAGGTGGAGGCGGTGAAGAAGATCGACACGCCGAAACTCACCACCGGCAAGGACACCACCGCCGCGGCGCAGGCCATGGCGGACCTGGTGCAGGATGCCGTCCTGGTGCGGATCGCCCAGGCGGTGGCTTCGCTGCCGGTGGCGACGCCGGCGGTCAAGCTCAGCAGCACGCCGCCCTTGGCCAAGCAGGCGATCCAGCCGGTGACCCGGGCGGAGGTGCCGGTGGCCGATGAGGTGCTGGCGCTGCGCAATGCCATCAACGAGGCGATCTGGCAGGCGGCGGAAAAAGCCGACGCCCTGCACTACGAGGCGCTCAACGGCCTGCGCCAGCTGGTCTACGGCCACCTCACCGCGGTGGCTTCGTCCGGGGTGCGGCTGGTGGTCAAGAACCCGATGCAGAGCCTGCCGACAGTGGTGCTCGCCTATCGCCTGTTCGGCGATGCCACCCGCGCCGCTGAGGTGCAGCAGCGCAACGGCGTGGCCCACCCCGGGTTCCTGCCGCCGACCAACGTCAAAGTGGCGGGGGAGTGAGCCATGGGCAACTTCGATAACCGCGTGCTGTTGACGGTGGACGGCCAGGATTACGGCGGCTGGAAAAGCGTGGAAATCAGCGCCGACCTGGAGCGCCAGTTCCGTACCTTCAAGCTCGATGTGACCTGGCAATGGCCCGGGCAGACCCTCGATCAGCGGATCCGTCCCGGCGCCAAGTGCCAGGTGCGCATCGGCGCCGACCTGCTGCTCAGCGGCCATGTGTTCAAGGCGCCGATCAGCTACGACGGCCGGCAGATCGCCCTGAGCATCGAAGGCAGTTCCCTGACCCAGGACCTGGTGGATTGCGCGGCGATCAACCAGCCCGGCCAGTGGCGCGAGCAGAGCCTGCTGAAGATCGTCCAGGCCCTGGCCGCGTCCTACGGCGTCGGGGTGGCCAGCGAGATCGCCGAGACCACACGCCTGAGCAGCCACAGCATCGTGCCAGGGGAAACCGTGTTCCAGTCCATCGACCGCCTGCTGACGCTGTTCCGGGTGTTCTCCACCGACGACGCCGAAGGCCGGGTGCTGTTGGCCCGGCCGGGCAGCGGCGGGCGCGCGGTGGATGTGCTGGAGCTGGGCAAGAACATCCTTTCGGCCAGCGCGCCGATGGACTTCAGCCAGGTGTTTTCCGAGTACCGGGTGATCGGCCAGCACAAGGGCAATGACCTGAAAAGCGGCGCCGCGGTCAGCGAAGTGTCGGGCGTGGCCCGGGACAGCACGGCCAAGCGCAAGCGGGTCACGGTGATCAGCGAGCCGTCCCAGCTGACCCCGGAACTGGCCCAGCAACGGGCCGACTGGGAAAGCGCGATTCGCACCGGCAAGGCCCTGACCAGCACCTACCGGGTGCAGGGCTGGCGCCAGAGCAACGGCGACCTGTGGCGCCACAACACCCTGGTGCGGGTGATCGACCCGGTGCTGGGGTTCGACCAGGACCTGCTGATTTCCAAGGTCACCTACTCGCTCTCCGAGCAGGGTTCGATCACCACCTTGCAAGTGGCGCCGCCCCATACCTTCGACGCCAGTCCCGTCCCGCCGAAAGCCTGACGGCGTTCCCCTTATGTATGTGCAGGAGCGAGCCTGCTCGCAATAGCGTCCCGCCTGACACGCCGCGCGCCTCCATTGCGAACGGGCTCGCTCCTGCAGAGGCAAGGAAAAAACCATGAGCCTACTGACACGCCTGTTGGCGCGCGGCACCGTCGTGCTCGCCAACTCGGCCAACAAACTGCAATCGCTGCAAATGCGCCTGACCGCCGGCGAAGTGAACGACGACATGGAGCACTTCGAACCCTACGGCTTCACCAGCAACCCGCTGGCCGGCGCCGAAGGCATCGCCACCTTCCTCGGCGGCGACCGTTCCCATGCCGTCGTGCTGGTGGTCGCCGACCGCCGCTTCCGCCTCAAGGCCCTGGCCCCCGGCGAAGTGGCGATCTACACCGACGAAGGCGACCGGATTCATTTCAAGCGTGGGCGGATCATCGACATCGAGACCGCCACCCTCAACATCCGCGCCAGCAGCGCGGTGCACATCGACACCCCGACCCTGACCCAGACCGGCAAGATCGTCTCCCAGGGCGACCAGGTCGCGGGCGGTATCAGCCAGATCAAGCACGTGCATGCCGGCGTGCAGCCAGGCAACGGCCAGACCGGCGCGCCGGCGGGAGGGCAATGATGTTTGTCAGCCAAGACCTGCACCGCGCCCTGACCCGCGCCGTGCTGATCAGCCTGTTCACCTGGCGCCGCGCGGCGGACGACGACCGGCTCGACGACGAAGAGCGTTTCGGCTGGTGGGGCGACAGTTTCCCCACGGTGGCCGACGACCGCATCGGCTCGCGGCTGTGGCTGCTGCGCCGGGTCAAGCTCACCCGCCAGACCCAGCTCGACGCCGAGTTCTATGCCCGCGAGGCCCTGCAATGGCTGATCGACGATGGCCATTGCAGCGCGATCGAGATCATCAGCGAGCGCCTCGACGACCAGCGCCTGAACCTGCGCACGACCCTGGTCCTGGCCAACGGCGAGCGCCTGGACATCAACCCCGATAACAGTTGGCAGGTGACCTATGCCCTTTGAAACCCCTTCGCTGCCGGTGCTGATCAAGCGCACCCAAAGCGACCTGGCCAGCGATTCGCTGCGCCAGTCCGATGCGCAAGTGCTGGCCCGCACCTTAGGTGGCGCCGCCTACGGCCTCTACGGCTACCTGGACTGGATCGCCGATCAGATCCTGCCGGACAAGGCCGACGAGTCGACCCTGGAACGCATCGCCGCGCTGCGCCTGAACCAGCCGCGCAAGGCGGCCCAGACCGCCAGCGGCTCGGTGAGCTTCAGCGCCGCGGCGGGCGCCGTGCTGGATGTCGACACCCTGCTGCAGGCCAGCGACGGGCGCACCTACAAAGTCACGGCCGCCCGCACCACCAGCGCCGGCACCAACAGCACCACGGTCCAGGCCCTCGACGCCGGCACCCTGGGCAACGCCGAGGCCGGCCTGGAGCTGATCCCGGTGCAACCGATCCAGGGCATCGGCAACAGCTTCAAGGTACTGGCCCCCGGCCTGAGCGGCGGCGTCGCCCAGGAACGCCTGGAATCGCTGCGGGCGCGGGTGATCCGCTCCTACCGCATCATCCCCCACGGCGGCTCGGCCCAGGACTATGAAACCTGGGCCCTGGAATGCCCGGGCGTGACCCGCGCCTGGTGCCGCGGCAGCTATCTGGGACCGGGCACGGTGGGGCTGTTCGTGATGCGCGACGACGATGCGCAACCGATCCCCAATGCCGAGCAACTGGCCCAGGTCCGGGCCCATATCGAACCGCTGCGACCGGTGACCGCCGAGCTGCACGTGCTGGCGCCGCAGCAATTGCCCGTGACCTACAACCTGCGCCTGTCCCCGGACACCAGCGCGGTGCGCGCGGCGGTCGAGGCCCAGTTGCGCGACCTGCACAACCGCGAGGCCGGCCTGGGCGACAGCCTGTTGATCAGCCATATCCGCGAGGCCATCAGCAGCGCCGCCGGCGAGAACGACCACAAGCTCAGCGCGCCGGCCGCCGATGTCCCCGCCGCCAGTAACCAGTTGCTGACGTTCGGAGGCTGCGTATGGCTGGAATAAGAAGCGCCGCCCAGTACCAGAGCCAGTTGCGCAGCCTGTTGCCCAGCGGCCCGGCCTGGGACCCGGAGCGGGTGCCGGAGCTCGAGGAAGTGCTGGCCGGCATCTCCCAGGAACTGGCGCGCCTCGACGCCCGTGCCGCCGACCTGCTCAACGAAATGGACCCGGCGGGCGCCAGCGAACTGGTGCCGGACTGGGAACGGGTGATGAACCTGCCCGACCCCTGCCTGGGCCCGACCCCGCTGTTCGACGACCGCCGCCTGGCCGTGCGCCGGCGGCTGCTGGCCGTCGGCAGCCAGGCCATCAGCTATTACGTCGAGATCGCCAGGAGCCAGGGTTACCCCAACGCCACCATCACCGAACACGAAGCCCCGCGCATGGGCCGCGCACGGTTTGGCCAGGCGCATTTCGGCACCTGGCAGGCGCAATTCATGTGGACCCTGAACACCGGTGGCCGCCTGCTGCTGGGCCGGCGTTTCAACGCCAGCTACTGGGGCGAGCGCTTCGGCATGAACCCGGGCTCGGCCCTGGAGTGCCAGATCCACCGCAGCGCACCGGCCCATACGCGGGTGCATATCAATTACGACTAGGGGATAGACCGATGGATTATCCGAAGAGTGTGCCCAGTGCCGGATTGGTGAATGGGCGGTTTGTCGATGAGAACCCGCTGACCGGCACGCCGGGATCGCTGATTCCCGCGGACTGGGGCAATGGTGTGACCCAGGAGCTGCTGGCGGTGATCGGCGCGGCCGGCCTGACCCCGAGCGAGGCGAACCTGACGCAGCTGCTCAGCGCGATTCGCAGCATCAGCCGTTCGGTGGCGGGGCTCGGTATCCAGCGCTTTACCGCCAATGGCAGCTTCACCGTGCCGGAGGGCGTGACCAGGATCTGGCTCAGCGGCTGTGCCGGTGGCGGCGGTGGCGGTGGCTGCCCGGGAGGCTCGAGCGGGACCTCCTCCGGTGGTGGCGGCGGTGGTGCCGGGCAGCCGGTCATCCGCTTTCCGGTCACTGTGACGCCGGGGCAGGTCATTCCCGTGGTGATCGGGGCGGCCGGTGTGGGCGCCAGTGGGGCGGTTCTCGCCACCGGTGGCGGCAACACGCTGGTCGGTTCAGGTGGTTCCCTGTTGTCGCTATCGGGCGGCAGCGGTGGGAGCTCCGGAGTCAATCTGGCCGGTTTTGTTCCAGGGGCTCAGGGAGGACCAGGGTTCCCGGCGGGAGGCGATGCCACAGATGTGGCATCCAACACGGTCGCCGGTATCGGTGGCCCTGGGGCCAGTGGTCCTTATGGTGCGGGCGGGGGCATCGCCAGGTCCGGTACAACTTCCGGGTTGGCGGGCAAGCCTGCCTACGGTTATGGCGCTGGGGGCAGCGGAGCCGGGGGCTATTACATCGCGGGTACCGGACTTGCCCAGCCAGGTGGCAACGGCACGCCCGGCTTCGTGCTGATCGAGTGGTGAACACATGAGCAAACAGATTCTTTATTGCGGGACATCGGGAACGGTCATCGATTGGCAGGACCTCGATCAGTTCGCCTATGCCGCGCCTGCTCCTGGCATGAAGGTACTGCCGGTCACCGCCGAGCAATGGAAGCACAAAGACGCTCTGCACTACGTGCTGGACGGCGAACTGGCCCGGGTCGATGTCCCGCCACCCTCCGCCGCTCACCACTGGGATGGCAGCCAGTGGGCGCTGGACTCCCGCAAGCCGCGGCAGCCGCAGAGGAGCAACCGGGTCGGCGAGTGGATACAGAGGCTGATGCGGCCCGGCAGATGATCGGTGGCGATCCGCTCAAGACCGCGGAGTACGCCCAGGCCGCCAGCGAGGCCCTGGAGTGCCTAGCGCACCGGTGTGTCGGCGAGGGCCTATCAATCATGATTAGGAGATAGATGGATGGATTATCCGAAGAGTGTGCCCAGCGCCGGGTTGGTGAACGGGCGGTTTGTCGATGAGAACCCGTTGACCGGTACCCCGGGATCGTTGATTCCGGCGGACTGGGGCAATGGGGTGACCCAGGAAATTCTCAACGTCATCAAGGCGGCTGAACTGACGCCGGACGAGGTGAAGAACGACCAGCTGCTGCAGGCGATCCAGGCCGTCGCCGCCAAGGGCTGGAATCAGGACCTGGCACTGCCGCTCAATGCCCTGGCATTGCCGACAGTGGCGACCGCCGACGCGCGTCTGGCGGTGACGCCGACCGCGGTCTCGACCAGTGGCGGCAAAGTGTCGATTCCGGCAGGTGTGTACGTCAGCCTCGGCCAGGAAGTGCTGGCCGGGCAATTGGGCCGTTCGCGTACCTTCCAGACCAGCACCTGGAGCAGCGCGGACCTGTTGCCCAGCTCGGGGTATTTCCTCAGGGCCCAGGTGATAGGCGGGGCGCTGACGTTCTATATGCAGCGCGGGGCGATCTATGACGCAACGCCCGATTCGCTTAAAGGCGTGGTCAATGGCAGCGCCGGTGGTGGCTTCCAGTCGACGCCGCTGGACATGTGCGTGGCCTGGGTGGTCACAGGTACTCCGGGCACCGTGCCCGTGGTGCGGCAGATCTACAACCGGGCACGCCTGAGCTGGAGCCAGACCTTGAATGGTTCGGGCGCCATCTTCCTGCCCCTCGACCCGCATGCCCGTGCTGCGCGCCTGATCGCGGGCAACCCGACGCCAGCCGCCAACGCCGTTACCTCGGTGTCGTTCCCTCAGGCTGGTTGGCTGGGCGCTAACTACTGCCTCTTGTCACCGGTTTCCACCATCAGCTCGAACCATGCGAGCGGCTGGACAGATCCTGCGAACCCGACACCTTGCATGCTGTTCACCAACAACGTGGTGGGCGATGTGACGGTTTCCTCATTGACCGCCAGCTTCGATCACACCCAGTTGCGGTCCCTTTGGCAGGCTTACCAGGCGGAACACCAGCTGGGCGCCAATAACGCCGATAGCGACGAGTTGTTGATGAGCATGGGCATCAAGACCCATCCGATCACCGATTACAGCGCCGGTATCGCCGTCAACTTTTCCAGTGCCGTCAACGTTCACCTGTCCTGGGAGCTGATCCGATGAGAGTCATTCAAGAGATGCATCAGTTCGAGGACGGCCTGCGTCCTGCACAACCCTCCGTCGCCCATGACTGGGACGGGGAAACCTGGGTTCCGGACGCCGCGAAAGCAGCCCTGTTGGAGCAGCAGGAAACCGAACGCCTGTGTACCAGGGTCGATGCCGCCGCCGATAACGCGCGCGCTGTCTTGGCAGGCGATCCGCTCAAGGCTGCGGAGTACGCCCAGGCCGCTAGCGAGGCCCAGGCCTTCAAGGACGCCGGCTACCCGAAAAAAGCCGTGCCTCTGGCCGTCAGCGCCTGGGTGGTGAAGGGCCGCACGGCCAAGGTCGCGGCAGATGAAATTCTCGCCAAGGCAGCCGAGGCCGGTAGTCAACTGCTGGCTATTCGCACGCTGCGCCTGCAGGCCAAGGAGCGTATCCGGGCCCAGGCCGGGAAGGGCAAGCAGGACGCGGCAAAAGATACTTGCGAGGCGGCGATCCAGGCGATTGGCAAGGTAGTCAGCGGCTGAGCCGCTCCTTCTCCGCGGCAGGACATGCAAGCGCACTTACGGCGAAGTGAGTGTTTTGACGTACAAGGCTTCCCGGCAGTCGGGATCGTAGGGCAATGATATGGACTATCCAAAAAGTATTCCCAGCGTGGGTCTGGTCAATGGCTGGTTTGTCGACGAGAACCCGCTTCTCGGCACGCCAGGCTCCTTGATTCCCGCTGCCTGGGGCAACGGAGTGACGCAAGAGATCCTCAACGTCATCAAGGCTGCCGGCCTGGCGCCGGACGAGGCAAAGAACGATCAACTGGCGCTGGCGATTGCCGCACTGGTCGACTTCACCAAGTTGAAAAACACCCCAACCACCTTGAGCGGTTATGGCATCACGGATGCCGGCGGGCGCTTGTTGGCGGTCAGGCAGTTCGAGAATGTCGGTGTGACGCTCTATCGGCCGGATTCCCGGGCCAAAAGGATTCGGGTGCGCCTGGTGGGCGCCGGCGGTTCCGGAGCGGGGTGCCCGCCGGTGAGCGCGACTTATCAAAGCCTGGGCGGCGGCGGAGGCTCCGGTGCCTATGCCGAGAGCCTGTACGACCTGAACGCCGAGATGATGGCTGGCGTGCCTATTACCCTGGGCGCAGGCGGTGCTGCCCGCGCCACAGTGGGCGCTTCCGGAGGCGCGGCGTCGTTTGGTTCCTATATGAGTGCCTCCGGGGGCGCGGGAGGGCAGATCCTGACGTTTGTACCGAACGTTCCCGGGTTCGTGCAGGGCGGTGTCGGCGGGCAGACGGTCAGTGGCGGGAATCTCCTCAATGCCCGCGGTGTGACAGGAGGCTACGCCATGAGCAACCCCAACTGGGGATTGATTGCCGGTGGCGGCGCCGCCAGTCCGTTTGACGGCGGACCTGCCCACACAGGGGTGAACACCATCGGCAATGCCGGGTATCGCGGCTCGGGCGGGGGTGGCAGCTGTTCGAACAACGCTTCTGCTTCTTGCCTGAGCGGTGCGGGCGGCAATGCCTTTTGCGAAATATGGGAGTACGCGTAATGGCCCTCTATGCACGGGTGGAAGACGACGTGGTCGTTGAGTTGATCGATACGGGCGACTTCATGATTTCCCAGTTGTTTGCCGCCGATTTCCTCAGTTCGATGGTGGCGGTACCCGAGGGTGTCGGGGTTGAACTGGGCAAGCCAATTTACTTTGGCGAACGACCCGCGGTGCTTTCCCCGGTCGCGGACACAGCGACAGCAGTGGCGCGGGCTCCCGAAACAGGTGGCAAGACGGTTGATGAGGACGCGGCCGATCAGGCGCGCGGCTGGCGTCAAACAATGTTATCGACGAGCCAATGGCTGGTGACCCGCCATCGCGATGAACAGGAGCTGGGACGCGGTACGACACTGACGGCGCAACAGTACCTGGAGCTGCTCGAGTATCGCCAGGCCCTGCGGGACTGGCCGGCATCCGCTGGCTTTCCCGATGTGACTGGGCGACCGCCGGCTCCAGTGTGGTCAATGAGTTTTTTTGCAAACGACTGAGGGTTTGCATCCGCTGCGTATTTACCGGCAACGCCTATCGATAAAAAACGTCCGCTGCGAGCGGACGTTTTTATTTGCGCGTTTGTCGTCGCTTGTTGCGCGGCACCGGTCCGCGGGGGGGCAACGGAATTTATTATCAGGAGCAAGGGATTGGATTATCCAAAAGGTGTTCCCAGCGTAGGGCTGGTGAACGGAAGGTTTGTCGATGAAAACCCCTTGGCGGGTACGCCAGGGTCGCTTATTCCGGCCAGTTGGGGGAATGGCGTTACCCAGGAGATTTTGGGTGTCGTTCAGGCCGCGGGCCTGACGCCGGACGAAGCGTCCAATAATCAACTGTTGAGCGCGTTGCGCAGCCCAACGCTCTTTTCCACACCGCCACGTTTCGATGTGAGTCGCTCGGTCGCGACTCCAGAGTTTGTACAGCGCGCGCTGGGTAACTATTCCAGCGCCCGGGGAATAGCGGAAAGCACACAACTGACCTCGGCCGATATCGGTTGTTCGATCGGCCTTGGTGGGACTAGCGCTTATACCGTCACCCTGCCGGATGTTTCGACCGTTCCGAACGGGGCGACGATCAGTTTGCATTGCCGCAATAGTGCGCAGGTGACCGTGGCCAGCAAGAACGGTGCGCAGATCAGTCCGCAAGGGGCCTTTCTGGACTCCATCGTGATGACGAGTGGCGAAAACGCGCACTTGGTCCGGGAGTCGGGTGTCTGGACCGTTTACGGTACGGCCAGCCTCAAGTACTCCGCGTTATATGGAGCCCAGTTGTCGACGGCGGGTTATCAGAAGTACCCAAGTGGTTTTATTGAGCAATGGGTATTAGGTGGCTCTGACGCCAATGGAGTTATGTCCCTTTCATTACCTATAAAGTTTCCCAATGCAATATTGGGAGGCATCGCTGATGAGGCGTACCCGACAGGTTGGGGTGGGGCGAATGTTACGGTTTGGTCGTTTGATTTAAGTTTATCTACCACTTCAACCGCTGTTGCCCGTGTCAGATCGGTCGAGGTTGGAGCCATTAGAGCGGCTGCGGGTATATCCGGGCGCATAGTAGTTTGGGGGCGATAGTCATGAAGATTTATTTCTTTGCGAAAACCCTTGGTTTCGATGTTGTCGCCTCTGCGAACGACGCGCCGCCGGAAGGCGCGGTTGAAATCAGTCAGGCTGAATACGCCGAACTCTTTGCCGGGCAGGGGGTGGGTAAGCGGATTGCGGCCAATGACAATGGCGCCCCCATTCTGGTCGATGCCGCCGGCCCCTCGCCGGAGCTGCTGATTTCAATCGAGCGTAACTGGCGGGACGCGGAACTGCTCAAGACCGACGGGCTGGTCGCCCGGCACCGCGATGAACTGGACTCCCAGGCCGCCACCACCTTGTCCGACGCGGACTACAGCGTTCTGCAAACCTACCGCTGCGATCTGCGCAACTGGCCGAAATCCCGCAAGTTTCCCACTGTCGCCGACCGCCCTGTGCTGCGAATGCCTTCCTCTGCTACGGGGGCTGCGGTGAAAAGGAAGCGGGTCAGAAAACCGGTGCAAGTGACCGAGTCAGTTTGAGTCTTTTGTATCTGGCTTTGCCGAATGCTGAAGTTCTTTATGTTTAATTTTTATGAGGTCTAGACAGTGGACTATCCAAAGAGTGTTCCCAGTGCCGGATTGGTAAGTGGACAGTTTGTCGATGAAAACCCCATAGCTGGAACGCCGGGATCCTTGATTCCCGCCAGTTGGGGGAATGCGGTTACCCAGGAAATTACCAACGCGATCGGTGCTGCTGGGATTTCGCCGGTGGAAGGTCAGAACAATCAACTGACCCTGGCGATTAAGGAGCTTGCCAAGCTTGATCCATTGCAAGCGTTTCCGGTTCAGGTCTATCGGAAAAACCATGTCATCAATGGCAACTTCGATATCTGGCAGCGTGGGACCGTTAACCAGGGGACCAATATTGGCGGGTACGTTGCGGATCGGTTTCGTTGCGACTGGAATGGCAACGCGGGCGTGAATATTTCGCGTCAGAACTTTACCTTGGGGCAAACTGCTGTTCCCAATGAGCCGCGTTTTTTTCTCCGTTGGCAGCAAGTCTCGGCTGGTGCCGGGGCAAATACCCACAGGATTTCACAGAATATCGAGTCCGTCAGAACCTTGGCCGGGAAACTGGCGACTGTAACGTTCTGGGCGAAGGCTGATACGGAGCGCACTGTGACAGTAACAATGACTCAGTCTTTTGGTGGTGGTTCTGAGTCTGTAGTGACGAGCGCGGGGGCATTCAAGTTATCCAGTGCCTGGAGTCGTTATACCGCCACTCTGAATATCCCGTCGATTGCCGGTAAAACACTGGGCGGAGCAGCGAACGATTGCCTTAGATTGGCCTTTGACCTGCCATTGAATGTGTTGCAGACAATCGACCTGGCGCAGATCCAGGTTGAGGAAGGCGCAGTTTCGACGCCTTTCGAGTTTAGAACTCCCGCCGAAGAGTTGATGTTGTGTCAACGTTATTATGAAAAAACACTTGGCCAGGATATTCAGCCAGGTGATACATCAAGCTCTATTGCTGGGGCTCTTGTATCGATAGTCAAGCAAGGGCAGTCAGGCTCTTCTTCTCAACCTTTGGCTCAATGGTCTTTCAAGGTAGAAAAAAGAACGACCCCCAGCATTACCCTGTACAGGGTCTTGCAGACAGGAACAGTGGGGCAGTGGCGCTCCGGAAGTGACGCAATATCGTCCGCTAATGCACGTCCCTATTCAGTCTCCGCACGAGGAACCTCGGTGGATAACTCGGATGTGGCGGTAGCGCCTCAGACTTATTACATCCATGCAACGGCCGATGCTGAAATCTAGGGGGGGAAGCGATATGAGTTATCAACTGACTGTCAATGGGGTCTATCGAGTTGCCGATTCGGTTTTCATTCCAGAAGACGTGGCTAACCGCGATTGGGCGGACTACTTGCAATGGTTGAGCTATGGGGGAGAGCCGGAGCCGATCGCGAGCAATGTTCAAACGGAGGGGGCTGAGCGGGTTTGGCGTGATTTGCAGCTTCTACAGACCGATGGTGTCGTTGCCAGGCATCGCGATGAACTGGAGGCTGGGGCCAAGACAACGATCTCCGCGGCCGACTATGAGCGTTTACAAGCCTATCGCCGGGCTTTGCGTAGCTGGCCGGAGTCCTCGAGCTTTCCTTCCATTGCCGCAAGGCCCGTTCTCGATATTACTTCGATGGAGAGTGTCGGCGTTTCGCAGCAGCTGGTTTCCCCTGCTCAGACAGCCAGGGATATTGAGAGGGCTTGGCGCAACAAGGTTCTTGAGTCGACCCAGTGGCTGGTCGTTCGGGATAACGAAGAGCTGGAAATGGGCGATGGAACAACGCTGAACGTTGAGCAGTTCAAGGAATTGCTGGCTTATCGGCAGGCGCTGCGGGACTGGCCGTCAGCCGCCGCTTTTCCAGATGCCGAATATCGGCCGAGCGAGCCTGGCTGGCTTGAAAGCGTCCTCCAGGAACATCAATGATTTTGTTTGTCAGGAACGTCCTCGTTATAGAGGAGGTGGAATGGAATGCCCGTCACTATTGAAATGATTCAACGCATCATGCCCAACGCCCGCTCCCAAGCGGGCGTTTTTGTTTCTGCGCTTAACAGCGCCATGGCGCACCGCCATATCGACACCACCAAACGCATGGCCGCGTTCCTCGCGCAGGTCGGCCATGAGTCGGGGCAACTGCGTTATGTGCGGGAACTGGGCAACGACCAGTACCTGAGCAAGTACGACACGGGGGCGCTGGCCGTCCGCCTGGGCAATACGCCGGAGGCCGACGGCGACGGCCAGAAGTATCGCGGCCGTGGTCTGATCCAGGTCACTGGCCGCAGTAACTATAAGCAGTGCAGCCTTGGGCTGTTCGGCGACGAACGTTTGCTGGCCTTGCCCGAGCTGCTGGAGCAACCGCAGTGGGCCGCCGAGTCGGCCGCCTGGTTCTGGCAGCAGAACGGCCTCAATGAGCTGGCCGACCGCGACCAGTTCAACAGCATCACCCGGCGCATCAACGGCGGCTTGAACGGGCTGGAGGATCGCTTGCAACTCTGGGCGCGGGCGCGGGAGGTGTTATGCCTGCCTTCGGCCTGATGCCGCTGTCTTTCCGGACAATGGCGGTTGCCGTGCTGCTGGCCGTGGTGGCTGCTGTCGCGGGGGCGCTGGCCTGGCAGATCCAGGACTGGCGGTTTGGCCGGCAACTGGCGGAGCAGGCCAGACAACACGATGAAACCCTGAGTCGGATGAGCCAGGCGGCCGCTGCCCGGCAGCAGGCCGAGCAGGACAAACGCCTGGCCCTGGAGCAGCAGCTGCAGGCCAGCGACCAGACCCATTACCGAGCCCTGAGCGATGCCCAACGTGATCAAGGTCGCCTGCGCGACCGTCTTGCCACTGCTGATCTGCGCCTGTCAGTCCTCCTCGACGCCAAGGACGGCGCTGCCGGCTGCGCAGTGCCTGCCACCGCCGCCACCGGCGGCCTGGTTCATGGAACCCCGCGAGCCCGACTTGACCCGGCGCATGCTCAACGAATTGTCGGCATCACCGATGCCGGCGACCGGGGACTGATCGCCCTGCGGGCCTGTCAGGCCTACATCAGAGCGCTGGGCCGCTAAACATTTTGATCCGTTGTGTGCCTTGCAAGCGCGTGATGCTCGTGTACGGTAAAGCCTCCGCCCACCCGATCAGGAGAAGACTGTGAACGAAATCACTCAGCTTGCCGCTGAACTTGGCAGACGCCTGCAGGTTCTGAATGCCCACGTCACCACCGCCGAATCCTGCACCGGTGGCGGGATCGCCGAGGCCATCACCCGTATTCCGGGGAGCTCGGCCTGGTTCGAGGCGGGCTACGTGACTTATTCCAATCGCCAGAAGACCCAGCAACTGGGGGTGCCGGAAGCGCTTTTCACCTCCGTCGGGGCGGTCAGTCGCGAGGTGGTCGAGGCGATGGTGCGCGGGGCGCAGGGGAAAAGCCGGGCGCATTTCGCCGTGGCGGTCAGCGGGGTGGCCGGCCCGGACGGCGGTTCGCCGCAGAAGCCGGTGGGCACCGTGTGGCTGGCCTGGGGTGTCGGCGAGAGCCTGACGAGCGAGTGCCGACGCTTTGCCGGAAACCGGGACGACGTCCGCCGACAAACGGTGAAGGCCGCGCTAGAGGGCTTGCTGCAACATGCCGCGGCAGAAATCTCAAAACAGGGGTAGGCGAGCCACGAACGCTGTGGAATAATACTGGCTACTTATACAGGTGTTGGCCGTCAGGCCTTATTGATTACGTGAGGACTTTAATGGACGACAACAAGAAGAAAGCCTTGGCTGCGGCCCTGGGTCAGATCGAACGTCAATTCGGCAAAGGTGCCGTAATGCGTATGGGCGATCACGACCGCCAGGCGATCCCGGCCATTTCCACAGGCTCTCTGGGTCTGGACGTCGCGCTCGGCATCGGCGGCCTGCCAAAAGGCCGTATCGTTGAAATCTACGGTCCGGAATCGTCCGGTAAAACCACCCTGACCCTGTCCGTGATTGCCCAGGCCCAGAAGAATGGCGCCACCTGCGCCTTCGTCGACGCCGAACACGCCCTGGACCCTGAATACGCCGGCAAGCTGGGGGTCAACGTCGACGACCTGTTGGTTTCCCAGCCGGACACCGGCGAGCAGGCGCTGGAAATCACCGACATGCTGGTGCGTTCCAATGCCATCGACGTGATCGTGGTCGACTCCGTGGCGGCCCTGGTGCCCAAGGCCGAGATCGAAGGCGAGATGGGCGACATGCACGTGGGCCTGCAGGCCCGCCTGATGTCCCAGGCGCTGCGCAAGATCACCGGTAACATCAAGAACGCCAACTGCCTGGTGATCTTCATCAACCAGATCCGCATGAAGATCGGCGTGATGTTCGGCAGCCCGGAAACCACCACCGGTGGTAACGCCCTGAAGTTCTACGCTTCGGTCCGTCTGGATATCCGTCGTACTGGCGCGGTGAAGGAAGGTGACGAAGTCGTCGGTAGCGAAACCCGGGTCAAGATCGTCAAGAACAAGGTCGCCCCACCGTTCCGTCAGGCTGAATTCCAGATCCTGTACGGCAAGGGTATCTACCTGAACGGCGAGATCATCGACCTGGGCGTACTGCACGGTTTCCTCGAGAAGTCCGGTGCCTGGTACAGCTACCAGGGCAACAAGATCGGTCAGGGCAAGGCCAACTCGGCCAAGTTCCTGCAGGACAACCCGGAAATCGGTAACGCCCTCGAGAAGCAGATTCGCGACAAGCTGCTGGCGCCGAATGCGGACGCCAAGGCTCTGCCGGTCAACGAGAGCATCGATGACATGGCCGACGCGGATATCTGATCGATCCGATGACCGCCGTACTCGATACCCTCGTCGCAGTGCGGCGAGTCGCCATGGACCTGCTCGCGCGACGCGAGCACGGTCGAGTCGAGCTGACGCGTAAACTGCGTCAGCGTGGCGCCCCTCCCGAGATGATCGAAACGGCCCTTGACCGTCTAATGGACGAAGGGCTGTTATCCGAATCCCGCTACCTCGAAAGCTTCGTTTCCTCTCGTGCCCGTTCCGGCTATGGCCCCCTGCGTATTCGCGAAGAACTCAACCAGCGCGGTTTGCCGCGTGCCGACATCGAGCTCGCCCTGCGTGAGAGCGGTGTCGACTGGCAGGCGCAACTGGAGGATGTCTGGCGGCGCAAGTTTGCCGGGCATTTCCCGATAGATGCCAAGGAGCGCGCCAAACAAGGCCGCTTTCTGGGGTATCGGGGCTATTCGATGGACATGATCGGCCGCTTGTTGAGCGGCCGAAGGATGGACGATTGACCTGTGGGGCCCGCGAGCTGAAGGCGCGGGCCGCTGCTTTTGTGCTCAAGTGACCTTGAGCGGTTCTCTGTTGCGTTGTGGCGTCCTGGCCTGGTTCACGGCCCAGTTTTCCGGCAGGTTGATGAAGTCGATCAGTTCGCGCAGGCGACCGTTGTCGCGGGCGTTGAAGGTGAACGACAGGCGTGCCAGATGGCTGAACTCCGGCTCGTTGTGCTCCTCGCCATTGTAGGCATGTTGATGGAAGTGATCGCTCAGGCACAGGTCGGCGAAAGTCGTCTGCATCTGCGCGAGCGCCGGTTCGCTGAGTTTGTGATTCATGCGAATGACAAACTGGTGTTTCAGCCAGCGACTGGAGTGGAAGTTGCTGTAGAACTGGTTGATTTCCGCGACCGCCTCCTCGGTGTTGTGGACCAGGCGCATCAGCTTCATGTCGGTTGGCAGGATGTAGCGGTTGTTTTCGAGCTGGTTGTGGATGAAGTCCAGCGCTCCTTGCCAGAAGGTCCCTCCCGGGACATCCAGCAGCACCACTGGCACCACCGGGCTCTTGCCAGTCTGGATCAGGGTCAGTACTTCCAGTGCTTCGTCGAGGGTGCCAAACCCACCCGGGCATAACACCAGGGCGTCGGCTTCCTTGACGAAGAACAGCTTGCGGGTAAAGAAGAAGTGGAAGGACAGCAGGTTGCCTGTGCCGTCCACCGTCGGGTTCGCATGCTGCTCGAAGGGCAGGGTGATATTGAACCCCAGGCTGTGATCGCGACCGGCCCCTTCGTGGGCTGCCGCCATGATGCCGCCACCGGCCCCGGTGATGACCATCAGGTCGGAGCGGGCCAGGGCCGCGCCGAGTTCTCGCGCCAGGCCGTACAGCGGATGTTCGATCGGCGTGCGCGCTGAGCCGAACACCGTCACCTTGCGTCGCCCCTTGAACTGCTCCAATACGCGAAAGGCGTGTTCCAGTTCGCGCAGGGCCTGCAAGGTGATTTTGGCATTCCAGCGGTTGAGGTCGTCCTGAGCCATGCGCAGGACAGTGAGGATCATGTCGCGATACAGGGGAATGTTAGGGCTGTTGGGGGCGATCAGGTTGAGTTGTTCTTCGACCTTGCTGAGGTCGATACCGTTGCTCTGAAAATGACGACTGAGGAGGTCATTCGGTTCGTAAGGCATTCAACTTCTCCTTCTGCACAGAACCTTTGACGCGAACGAAGCATTCGTTGGCGTCACGACACCGCTTGTGTCGCTGTCAGCCCGGCTCCAGCGGCCGGTTCGCCAGGGCGGAAAAACCCTGTTGTGGCCTGCGGGCCATCCATACCGGTTCTGCTTTTCCTTGATTTATAAAGCACTGCACAGCAAGACGCGCTTGGGCGGCCTCCGGATCCACCCAGGATAATTCAGCATGAACACCTTGAAATCTAGACCTTCATGCCGGTTCGCGCTGAGTTGATCATGGGCCTCTGAAGTCGGGACTGGCAATCACTTATTACGGCTGGCGAGCACGGCTCTCACCACCTGTCTGGACACGTGCCGCCTGGCCCAGGCTCTGATTTACTAAGGTACAGCGCCAACAAGACAGCTTGGCGTCAAGGGCTGGATGCCGAAATCAGGTGTGTCGCGCAGGTAATGGCGAGTTGGGGGCACGGAGGCTGGTGATGAAAAAAGTAGTGCTGGAAATAGATGTGCAGCTGTATCGACTGCTGCAGGCGGCGGCAGAGGCCAATCATCTGTCGCTTGAAGAAGAGTGTCGGCGCCGGCTGGAAGGAGGGGAGCGTCGTTCGAGCTATTTGCAGGCGCTGTTGGCGGAGCTGCGGGCCGATGATCAACAACGGCGCGCAGCAGGGCACTGAATTACTTTTTCTTCTTCGCCGGGGCCGGGCAGTCCGACTCCTGGAAGCGGGCCGAGGCGACCGGGCGGTTGGTCCGGTTTTCGGTGAATTCGTAGCGCATGACCGCGCCTTTGGCCATCAGCTTGCGGTAGTTCGGATCGCGGCATACGCTGGCACCCAGTTGCAGGTAGACCGCCTTGGGGTTGGCACGCATTTTTTCGGCGTGTTCGGCCTGCACGCTGAGGTGGTTGATCAGTTCTTTGCCTTCGACGGTATAACCCTGGTCGAGGATGTTCTCGTTAATCTCCCGAGGCGTGCCGACGTTACTTTCCTCGGCGGTTTTCTGCAGGGTCTTGTTCAGTTCGTAGTCTTGCAGCGATGCAGCCTGAGCACTGAACGGCAAGGCCAGCAGAAGGGCAGCGGTGGGAACGATAAAGCGCAACATGAAACTCTCCTGGTTCAGTGACTGGTGCTTCGACCCGTCACGCGACTGTGCGTTCAGTGGCGGCGAATTATAGGGGAGCAGGGGTAGGCGGTACAGGCTTGGGCGGATAGCTCTGATAAACTTGTGCGACTTTTCAGCTTCCCGAGTTCCTTTCGTGTCGATTCCTTCTTCTTGCCAGGACGGCCTTTAATGAGTCACGCCGTTTCCCGCCTGCGGGCCCAGCGTCTGGCTCGTGCGGTCAGGCCTTTTACCGCGCGGGGTTCCCGGGCGGAGCGCTGTCCGGACTGCCGGGTGATTCCCAGCCATTGCATGTGCGCCTGGCGGCCCCGGGTTGCGGCACGTTCGGCGATGTGCCTGATCATGCATGACGTCGAACCGATGAAACCGAGCAATACCGGCTGGCTGATCGCCGATGTCATCGAAGACACCACGGCGTTCCCCTGGTCGCGGACAGAAGTCGACCCACAACTGCTGGCCTTGCTGGCCGATCCCCAGTGGCAGCCTTATGTGGTGTTCCCCGGGGAGTTCGTCGCGCCGCAACGGGTGGTGAGCGAAGTCCGTCTGGAGGAGGGCAAGCGCCCGCTGTTCATCCTGCTGGATGCGACCTGGAGCGAAGCGCGCAAGATGTTCCGCAAAAGCCCTTACCTTGAGCACCTGCCGGTTCTGAGCCTGGAGCCCGAGCAGTTGTCGCGCTACAAGCTGCGACGCTCCAAGCGGGATGATCATTTCTGCACTGCGGAGGTGGCGGCGCTGTGCCTGGAGCTGGCTGCCGACCAGCAGGCCAGCGAAGGGCTGGATGCTTATCTGGATGTGTTCAGCACCCATTATCTGTCGGCCAAGTTCCAGCGCGATATCGACCCCGATGACGAGACACACACCCGTCTCAAGGCTTTCCTGTAAGGCCTGATGCACCTGGCTGCGGTTTTTCGGCCAGAATTATGCGAGCGGCATGCTGCTCGACATCAGGACGCAGCCGAGCCGGGATATCGGCGCGCAACGCTTGGCTTTGCGTGATGGCACTCTTATTAGTTAGCCAGCTAAGATGTCCCGCGGCCCGAAGCTTGACCACCCCGGCTTCGCTGGGCATGCTGGGCGCCGATTAGGGCGCGACCGATCTAGAAACGCCGTATTTCCGGGCTTTTGGCGTTGATCGTGCTCTTTGGGTGCAGCATTCTGGCTGACACCTGTGTTGCCTTGGCGGGGACCGAATGCATCGGTCCTGCCATAAAAAACAGGATCATTTGAAAATGGCCACATACGAAATCCTGATTGCCGATGACCACCCCCTCTTTCGTAGCGCGCTGCATCAGGCGGTGACCCTGGGCCTCGGCCCGGATGTCCGTCTGGTGGAAGTGGCGAGCATTGCCGAACTGGAAGCGCGCCTGACCGAAAAGGCCGATTGGGACCTGGTATTGCTGGACCTGAACATGCCAGGCGCCTATGGCTTTTCCGGCCTGGTGCTGTTGCGCGGTCAGTACCCGCAGATTCCGGTGGTGATGGTGTCGGCACAGGAAGAAGCATCAGTGATGGTGCGTTCACGTGAATTTGGCGCCAGCGGTTTCATTCCCAAGTCCAGTTCCCTCGAAGTCATTCAACAGGCCGTGCGCAGCGTGCTCGACGGCGACGTCTGGTGGCCGCCCCAGGCCTTCGAACAGGTGGATGTCTCCGCCGAAGCCAAGGCCGCCAGCGAAGGCCTGGCCAGCCTGACGCCGCAACAGTTCCGCGTGCTGACCATGGTCTGCGAAGGCTTGCTGAACAAGCAGATCGCTTATGAACTGAACGTTTCGGAAGCCACCATCAAGGCCCATGTGACGGCGATCTTCCGCAAGCTGGGGGTGCGTACCCGCACTCAGGCGGCGCTGCTCCTGCAACAACTTGAGTCAATTTCCAGCCAGTAACTGGTTATTTCTTCACGCTTTTTTGACTTTGGTTGAACTAGCTTTCCCATTCCTTATTGTTCTAGTTGCCTACTTTATGTCGCCTTTCAAAGGTCAAACCGGTCTTAAACGCATCCTCAATGCCGGGGGCTATTCCCTCGACGGTCTGCGTGCGGCTTTCACTGGTGAAGCAGCGTTTCGTCAGTTGGTGCTGCTCAACGTCATTCTGATCCCTGTGGCCTTCCTGCTGAATGTCAGCCGGGTGGAGCGGGCGTTGCTGATCGCGGTCTGCCTGCTGGCGCTGATCGTCGAGCTGCTCAATTCGGCGGTCGAGGCGGCGATCGACCGCATCTCCCTGGATCGCCATCCGCTGTCGAAAAATGCCAAGGACATGGGCAGCGCCGCGCAACTGGTGGCCCTGAGCATGATTACCGTGGTCTGGGCGGTAATCCTGATTTAAGGGATGCTCGGCAGCACGATCTCGTCGCTGCGCTGCACCCCGGCGGTAAAGGCGCGGCAGAGTTCGAGGAATTCGCGCATCGCCGAGGTCTGGTACTTCTGTTTGTGCCAGATGAAGTAGAACTGCCGGGCCAGGTCCAGGTCCGGCGTCTCCACCGGGACCAGGCTGCCGCGCCGGAAGGCGTCGCGCAATGCCAGCCTGGAAATGCAACCGATCCCCAATCCCGACTCCACCGCGCGCTTGATCGCTTCGGTGTGTTCCAGTTCGAGCCGGATATTCAGCGCACTGCGGTGATGACGCATGGCCTGGTCGAAGGTCAGGCGCGTGCCCGAGCCCTGTTCGCGGAGGATCCAGGCTTCGTGGGTCAGTTCATCCATGGTCGCATGGCCGCGTTTGGCCAGCGGATGCTGTGGGGCGCAGAACACCACCAGTTCGTCCTCGACCCAGGTTTGCACCTCGATGTCCGGGTGGCTGCAGTCGCCTTCGATTAGACCCAGGTCAATTTCGTAATGGGCAACCTGTTGCACGATATGCGCAGTGTTCTGCACATGGAGTTTGACCTGGCTCTCCGGGTGGACCTGCATGAAGCTGCCGATCAACAGGGTCGCCAGGTAGTTGCCGATGGTCAGGGTCGCCCCCACCGACAAGGAGCCGAAGCCGGATTTGCCGTTGAGCAGGTCTTCGATTTCCTTGGCCTGGTCCAGCAGAGCCACCGCCTGGGGCAGCAGTTGTTTGCCCAGGGCGTTGAGGCTCAGGCGTTTGCCGGCGCGATCGAACAACTGGCAACTGGACTGCCGTTCGAGCTCGGTGATCGAGGTGCTCGCCGCGGACTGGGAAAGGGCCAGCAGCCCGGCAGCCCGAGAAACGCTCTCTTGCTGGGCGACGGCGACGAAGACTTGCAGTTGACGGAGAGTGAATCGCATATCGATATAACCGATAACCCTTATCTTAATAATCCAGTTAACAGATATTGTCGCCGCCATTAGAATGCTGTGCAATTGTGCGCCATTCATTTATCACCGAACACGCGCAGACAACTTCCCAGGAGTCCCCCGTACATGAGCAACATGAACCACGAGCGCGTCCTCAGTGTTCACCACTGGAACGACACCCTGTTCAGCTTCAAGTGCACCCGCGATCCGGGCCTGCGCTTCGAGAACGGTCAGTTCGTGATGATCGGCCTGCAGCAACCCAACGGCCGCCCGCTTATGCGCGCTTACTCGATCGCTGAAAGCCGCTGGCGGTGAAGATCCGCGCGAGCCAGAAAGCAATGAAC
>NZ_JBNNVU010000065.1:0-31969 GCF_050280705.1 Pseudomonas sp. NPDC089530
CGGTGTTCGGCCCCAGCACCTGCGAGTGCCCTTGACCCGAACCGGCCATGAACAGGCGCGCCCGCTCCCGAGCGCGCCTCGCCCTGCAGGTGGCATCGGCGCCGGCAACCCGCTGACCAGCGGCGACACCCCGCTGCTGACCTGCGACGTCTGGGAACACGCTTACTACATCGACTACCGCAACCTGCGTCCTAAGTACGTCGAAGCGTTCTGGAACCTGGTCAACTGGAAATTCGTGGCCGAGCAGTTCGAAGGCAAGACCTTCGTCGCCTAAGCCCGTTTGCAGTCAGAAAAAACCCGGCAATGCCGGGTTTTTTTATTCTGTCGCCAGGGTCCGGCCTGTCGCGCCAGCGCAGCGCACTCACACCCATCCCGCTAAAAAATCTCGCCCGCCCCTCAAGTTGCAAGGCGGGGCTACCGACATATAACCGATTGGTACGGACATGCCAGATCCCGGCATTCCGGCCAAGCCTGCAGGTGGAATATCCTGGGCATGATTGTCCCTTTGACTGCCACAACGGGATTGCCAATACTCATGGCAACTTGACGCCACCCGCACGGAACTAAGGAATAGCCCCTTTGAAGCTGGAACTCAAAAACAGCTTGTCGGTGAAGTTGCTCCGGGTTGTGCTGCTGTCGGCACTGATAGTGGGCGTCGTCCTGAGCTGCGCACAAATCGTCTTCGATGCTTACAAGACTCGGCAGGCGGTCGCCAGCGATGCCCAGCGCATTCTCGACATGTTTCGCGACCCCTCGACCCAAGCCGTTTACAGCCTGGATCGCGAGATGGGCATGCAAGTCATCGAAGGCCTGTTCCAGGACGACGCTGTGCGCATGGCGTCCATCGGCCATCCCAACGAAACCATGCTCGCGGAAAAGACCCGCGACCTGCAGGCTTCCTCCAGCCGCTGGCTGACCGACCTGATCCTCGGCCAGGAACGCACCTTCACCACGCAACTGGTGGGTCGCGGCCCCTACAGCGAATACTACGGCGACCTGAGTATCACCCTCGACACGGCCACCTATGGCCAGGGTTTCATCGTCAGCTCGGTGATCATTTTCATTTCCGGCGTGCTGCGCGCCCTGGCCATGGGCCTGGTGCTGTATCTGGTTTATCACTGGCTGCTGACCAAGCCGCTGTCGCGCATCATCGAGCACCTGACCACCATCAATCCGGACCGCCCCAGCGAACACCAGATTCCGTTGCTCAAGGGGCATGAGCGAAATGAACTGGGGATCTGGATCAACACCGCCAACCAGCTGCTGGCCTCGATCGAGCGTAACACCCACCTGCGCCATGAGGCGGAAAACAGCCTGCTGCGCATGTCCCAGTACGACTTCCTCACCGGTCTGCCCAACCGCCAGCAACTGCAGCAGCAACTGGACAAGATCCTGATCGACGCCGGACGCCTGCAGCGCCGGGTCGCGGTGCTCTGCGTCGGCCTCGACGACTTCAAGGGCATCAACGAACAGTTCAGCTACCAGACCGGCGACCAATTGCTGCTGGCCCTGGCCGATCGGCTGCGGGCCCATAGCGGTCGCCTCGGCGCCCTCGCCCGCCTCGGCGGCGACCAGTTCGCCCTGGTCCAGGCCGACATCGAACAGCCCTACGAAGCCGCGGAACTGGCGCAGAGCATTCTCGACGACCTGGAAGCGCCGTTCGCCCTCGACCACCAGGAAATCCGCCTGCGCGCCACCATCGGCATCACCCTGTTCCCGGAAGACGGCGACAGCACGGAAAAACTGCTGCAGAAAGCCGAGCAGACCATGACCCTGGCCAAGAGCCGCTCGCGCAACCGTTATCAGTTCTACATCGCCAGTGTCGACAGCGAGATGCGCCGGCGCCGCGAACTGGAAAAAGACCTGCGCGAAGCCCTGAACCGCGAGCAGTTCCACCTGGTCTACCAGCCGCAGATCAGCTACCGCGATCACCGGGTGGTCGGCGTCGAGGCGCTGCTGCGCTGGCAGCATCCGGAACACGGCTTCGTCCCGCCGGACCTGTTCATCCCCCTGGCCGAGCAGAACGGCACCATCATCGCCATCGGCGAATGGGTACTGGACCAGGCCTGCCGCCAACTGCGCGAGTGGCATGACCTGGGCTTCAGCGACCTGCGCATGGCGGTCAACCTGTCCACCGTGCAGTTGCACCACGCCGAGCTGCC
Organism: Pseudomonas sp. NPDC089530; assembly: GCF_050280705.1. Taxonomy (NCBI): domain Bacteria; kingdom Pseudomonadati; phylum Pseudomonadota; class Gammaproteobacteria; order Pseudomonadales; family Pseudomonadaceae; genus Pseudomonas; species Pseudomonas sp. NPDC089530. The sequence continues at coordinate 2,163 of NZ_JBNNVU010000065.1, forward strand.
GCGGGTGGTCAACAACTTGCTGCAGATCTATCGCCTGCCGCCGCGCAGCCTGGAGCTGGAAGTCACCGAGACCGGCCTGATGGAAGACATCAGCACCGCCGCCCAGCACCTGCTCAGCCTGCGGCGCTCCGGCGCGCTGATCGCCATCGACGACTTCGGTACCGGCTACTCGTCCCTGAGCTACCTCAAGAGCCTGCCGCTGGACAAGATCAAGATCGACAAGAGCTTCGTCCAGGACCTGCTGGATGACGACGACGATGCCACCATCGTCCGGGCGATCATCCAATTGGGTAAAAGCCTGGGCATGCAGGTGATCGCCGAAGGCGTGGAAACCGCCGAGCAGGAGGCCTACATCATCTCCGAGGGCTGCCACGAAGGTCAGGGTTACCACTACAGCAAACCCCTGCCGGCACGGGAGCTGAGCGCCTACCTGAAACAGGCCCAACGCAGTAACGCCGCCATCCTCTGAACCGCCGATTGCGCGCACAGGCTTGACCTGGCGCAATCGCGTCCTGAATAGGAAATATTTACAAGCGCAACCCTTTACACATAATGCAAATCTTTCGCATTATGTCGCAGTTTTGCGCGCCCTCCGCGCCTCTCCACCCCTCTCTCGAAGCAGGATTCTCGCCATGATTCGTATGCCTCTGGCTACCGCCAGTCTGTTGGCCATCGCTATTTCCCTCGCCGGTTGCGGCGAAGGCAAAGACAAGGCTGCCGCGCCTCAAGCCGCTACTCCAGCCGCCAGCACCGCGGCCCCTGCCGCGCCTGCGGCCGGCAAGGTCGATGAAGCGGCGGCCAAGGCGGTCGTCGCGCACTACGCCGACATGGTCTTCGCCGTCTACAGCGATGCCGAATCCACCGCGAAAACCCTGCAAAGTGCGATCGACGCCTTCCTCGCCAAACCCAACGCCGACACCCTGAAAGCCGCCAAGGCCGCCTGGGTCGCCGCTCGCGTGCCTTACCTGCAGAGCGAAGTGTTCCGTTTCGGCAACACCATCGTCGACGACTGGGAAGGCCAGGTGAACTCCTGGCCGCTGGACGAAGGCCTGATCGATTACGTCGACAAGTCCTACGAGCACGCGCTGGGCAACCCGGGCGCCACCGCCAACATCATCGCCAACACTGAAATCCAGGTCGGCGAAGACAAGGTCGACGTCAAGGACATCACCCCGGAAAAACTCGCCAGCCTCAACGAGCTGGGCGGTTCCGAGGCCAATGTCGCCACCGGCTACCACGCCATCGAATTCCTGCTCTGGGGCCAGGACCTGAACGGCACCGGCCCTGGCGCCGGCAACCGTCCGGCATCCGACTACCTGGAAGGCGCCGGCGCCACCGGTGGCCACAACGACCGTCGTCGTGCCTACCTGAAAGCCGTGACCCAACTGCTGGTCAGCGACCTGGAAGAAATGGTCGGCAACTGGAAACCGAACGTGGCCGACAACTACCGCGCCACCCTGGAAGCGGAACCGGCTGAAAGCGGCCTGCGCAAAATGCTGTTCGGCATGGGCAGCCTGTCCCTGGGCGAACTGGCGGGCGAGCGCATGAAGGTTTCCCTGGAAGCCAACTCCCCTGAAGACGAGCAGGACTGCTTCAGCGACAACACCCACAACTCGCACTTCTACGATGCCAAGGGCATCCGCAACGTGTACCTGGGCGAATACACCCGCGTGGACGGCACCAAGCTGACCGGCGCCAGCCTGTCGTCGCTGGTGGCGAAAGTCGACCCGGCCGCCGACACCGCGCTGAGAAACGACCTGGCCGCCACCGAAGCCAAGATCCAGGTCATGGTCGACCACGCCAACAAGGGCGAGCACTACGACCAGCTGATCGCCGCCGGCAACGACGCGGGCAACCAGATCGTGCGCGACGCCATCGCCGCGCTGGTCAAGCAGACCGGCTCGATCGAGCAGGCCGCGGGCAAGCTGGGCATCAGCGACCTGAACCCGGACAGCGCCGATCACGAATTCTGATCAGCGTCCTGGCCATGAAAAAGGCGACCTTCGGGTCGCCTTTTTTGTGCCCATCCAGCCCCCCGCAACCCTGTCGCCGCTGCCGTGGCATCCTTGCCCCAGGTCAAGCGGAACGATAATTCCTCTTATTCAAATTCCCCCGCCCTGTTAGACTTTGCGCCCTTGTTTTGCTCGTCTTGCAGGATATCCGATGCCCTCGTCGCTGCTTCGCTGGTCCGCGTTGTTCATGGCCTTGAGCCTGAGCGCCTGCGATGATGCCCCGCGCTTTACCCAGGCCGAGCCGGGCGAAGCGCGCGCAGGCGGTGACGCGACCGTGCGCAAGAGCGACCAGAACGCCTTTTCCATGCCGTCGGCCAACCTGTCGCCGACCCGGCGCCTGGACTTCAGCGTCGGCAACAGTTTCTTCCGCAACCCCTGGGTGATTGCCCCTTCCACCACCACGGCCCGCGATGGCCTGGGCCCGTTGTTCAACACCAACGGCTGCCAGAACTGCCATATCAAGGACGGCCGCGGCCACCCGCCGACGCCCGACTCGGACAACGCGGTGTCGATGCTGGTGCGCCTGTCGATCCCCAACGAACCGGCCTATGCCAAGGTCATCGAGCAGATGGGCGTCGTGCCCGAGCCGGTGTACGGCGGGCAGTTCCAGGACATGGCGGTGCCCGGCGTCGCCCCGGAAGGCAAGGTACGGGTCGACTACGAACCGCTGACTGTACGCTTCAAGGACGGCAGCGAAGTCGAACTGCGCAAGCCGAAGCTGCAGATCACCCAGCTCGGTTACGGCCCGATGCATCCCGACACCCGCTTCTCGGCGCGGGTAGCCCCGCCGATGATCGGCCTGGGCCTGCTCGAGGCCATCCCCGAGGCGGCGATCCTGGCCAACGCCGAAGCCCAGGCCAAGGGCAAGGACGGCATCGCCGGACGGCCGAACCGGGTCTGGGACGATGCCCAGCAGAAGACCGTACTCGGGCGTTTCGGCTGGAAAGCCGGACAGCCCAACCTCAATCAACAAAATGTTCACGCGTTCTCTGGTGATATGGGCCTGACCACTAGCCTGAGACCTTTCGATGACTGCACCGACGCCCAGACGGCCTGCAAGCAAGCCCCCAACGGCAACGGGCCGGACGGAGAACCGGAAGTCAGCGACAACATCCTGCGCCTGGTGCTGTTCTACAGCCGCAACCTCGGGGTTCCGGCGCGCCGCGATGTCGACTCGCCCCAGGTGCTGGCCGGCAAGAGCCTGTTCTACCAGGCCGGCTGCCAGTCCTGTCATACCCCCCAATTCACCACTGCCGCCGATGCCGCGGAACCCGAGTTGGCCAACCAGGTGATCCGCCCCTACAGCGATCTGCTGCTGCATGACATGGGCGACGGCCTGGCCGACCACCGCAGCGAATTCCAGGCCGGCGGCCGCGACTGGCGCACCCCGCCGTTGTGGGGCATCGGCCTGACGGAAACGGTCAGCGGCCACACCCAGTTCCTGCATGACGGTCGCGCCCGCAACCTGCTCGAAGCCGTGCTCTGGCACGGCGGCGAGGCCCAGGCGGCGCAGCGTCAGGTTTTATCCTTCAATGCCGAACAGCGCGCCGCGCTGCTGGCCTTCCTGAACTCTCTTTAACGCCTTCTCTTATAAGAAACGGGAGCCCGAACATGTTCCGTCCCAAGCTGTTGTTCACCAGCCTTGCCGCGCTCGCCCTGGGCGCCTGCTCGCCCCAGGACCCACAAGCCGTGACCTCGGCGGCCATCGCCAAACAGGTGATCCTGCCGTCCTACAGTCGCTGGGTCGAAGCCGACCGCCAGCTGGCGGTCAGCGCCCTGGCGTTCTGCGAAGGCAAGTCCAGCCTGGACACCGCCCGCGCCGACTTCCTCCACGCGCAGAAAGCCTGGGCCGAACTGCAGCCACTGCTGATCGGCCCGCTGGCCGAGGGCAACCGCTCCTGGCAGGTGCAGTTCTGGCCGGACAAGAAGAACCTGGTCGGGCGCCAGGTCGAGCAACTGGTCAGCGCCACGCCGCAGATCGACGCCGCCGCCCTGGCCAAGTCCAGCGTCGTGGTGCAGGGCCTCTCGGCCTACGAATACATCCTCTACGACAGCAAGATCGACATGGCCGACAGCGCGCAGAAAGCCCGCTACTGCCCGCTGCTGAGCGCCATTGGTGAACGCCAGAAGCAGCTGGCCGAAGAGATCCTGTCGCGCTGGAACACCAGCGACGGCATGCTTGCGCAGATGAGCAAGTTCCCCAACCAGCGTTACGCCGACTCCCATGAGGCCATCGCCGATCTGCTGCGGGTCCAGGTCACCGCGATCGACACCCTGAAGAAGAAACTCGGCACGCCGATGGGTCGCCAGAGCAAGGGCATTCCCCAGCCGTTCCAAGCCGACGCCTGGCGCAGCCAGTCGTCCATGCAGAGCCTGGAAGCCAGCCTCGCCGCGGCCCAGACCGTCTGGGCCGGCGTCGACAACAAGGGCCTGCGCAGCCTGTTGCCGGCCGAGCAGAAACCCCTGGCCGACAAGATCGACGCGGCCTACGCGGCCTCGCTGAAGCTGTTCGCCAGCACCCAGCGCTCGCTGACCGAACTGCTGGCCGACGACGCCGGCCGCCAGCAACTGAACGATATCTACGACAGCCTCAACGTCGTCCACCGCCTGCACGAAGGCGATCTGGCCAAGGCGCTGGGCATCCAACTGGGCTTCAACGCCAACGACGGTGACTGATCATGCTGCGACGTCAGGCCTTGGCACTCGGCAGCCTGCTGCTGAGCGCCGTCACCCTGGGTGGCTGGACGCTGTTCAGGCACAAGGACCAAAGCCCGCTGCTGCTCTCGGCGCGGGATGACGGCGACGGCAAGCATTACGCCGTCGGCTATCGCCTGGATGGCAAGCAGGTGTTCGCCACCCAGGTCGGTCAACGCTGCCACGACATCATCAACCACCCGACGCTGCCGATCGCCCTGTTCGTCGCCCGCCGCCCGGGCACCGAAAGCTACCTGATCGACCTGCGCGACGGCACCTTGCTGCAAACCCTGGCCTCGCAGCCGGACCGGCACTTCTACGGTCACGCGGTGATCCACAAGAGCGGCGACTGGTTGTACGCCACCGAGAACGACACCCGCGATCCGGGACGCGGCCTGCTCGGGGTGTACCACTTCGAGGGCGAACGCCTGGTGCACAGCGGCGAGATCCCGACCCACGGTATCGGCCCGCACCAGGTGTCGTGGCTGCCGGACGGCGAAACCCTGGTGGTGGCCAACGGCGGCATCCGCACCGAGGCGGAAAGCCGCGTCGAGATGAACCTCGATGCCATGGAGCCCAGCCTGGTCCTGATGCAGCGCGACGGCACCCTGCTGAGCAAGGAAACCCTGGCCCAGCAGATGAACAGCGTGCGCCACATGGGCATCGCCAACGACGGCACCATAGTCACCGGCCAGCAGTTCATGGGCGACGCCCACGAATCGTCGCAGCTGCTGGCGATCAAGCGCCCGGGGCAGCCGTTCCAGGCCTTCCCGGTGGCCGAGCACCAGTTGCAGGCGATGGGGCATTACACGGCGAGCGTCGCCGTGCACAGCGAACTGCGCCTGGTCGCCCTCACCGCCCCGCGGGGCAACCGCTTCTTCATCTGGGACCTGGACAGCGCCGAAGTGCGCCTGGACGCCCCCTTGCCGGACTGTGCCGGTGTCGGCGCGGTGGCGGACGGTTTTGTCGTGACCTCGGGCCAGGGACGTTGCCGCTTCTACGACTGCCGCCAGCCACAACTGGTGGCAAAGCCCCTGGATTTGCCGGCAGGGCTCTGGGACAACCATTTGCACCTGGTCTAGTTTTTCTCCCCGCACAGGATCGGAACAAGGGGTACCGGATAACCGGATTGTGATCTGGATGCCCCCTGAAAGTCGGAGTAATGTCCCGGCTATCAGCTGCGTTTTCCCAGCTTCGTTTTCCAAAGGACCGGAATATGCTGCGCCGCCGCATGCTTATCATGTTGGGTGTCGTCCTGTTGATCGTGCTGTCGCTGGCCGGCTACAAGGCCTTCTCCATCTATCAGCAGGTCAAGCTCTTCGCGATACCCAAGCCGCCGATCAGCGTGGCCGTGGCCACGGCGCGCGAACAGCCGTGGCAAACCCGCCTGCCCACGGTCGGCACCCTCAAGGCCCTGCAAGGGGTCAACCTCAGCCTGGAAGTGGCCGGCACCGTCAGGGAGCTGCAATTCGAGTCCGGGCAGAAGGTCACGGCCGGGCAGCCGTTGCTGCAACTCGACAGCGCCGTGGAAAGCGCCCTGCTGGAAACCGCCCAGGCCGACCTGGGCCTGTCCCAGCTGGACTTCGGCCGCGGCAGCCAGCTGGTGGGCAGCCAGGCGATTTCCCGCGGCGAATTCGATCGCTTGTCGGCGGTGCTGCAAAAGAACAAAGCCACGGTCAACCAGCTCAAGGCCGCGCTGGCGAAAAAACGCATGCTCGCGCCCTTCAGCGGCACCATCGGTATCCGCCATGTGGACGTCGGCGACTACCTGGCCAGCGGTACGGTGATCGCCACCCTGCAGGACCTCAGCAGCCTGTATGTCGACTTCTTCGTCCCGGAACAGGCGGTGCCGAAGATAGTTCTGGGGGAATCGGTCCAGGTCACGGTGTCCGCCTACCCGACGGAACAGTTCACCGCCACCATCAGCGCCATCAACCCCAAGGTCGAGGACACCACGCGCAACGTGCTGGTCCGCGCCACCCTGGCCAACCCCGACGGCAAGCTGCTGCCGGGCATGTTCACCAACCTGCAGGTGCTGCTGCCCGATCCGCAGCCCCGAGTGGTGGTCCCGGAAAGCGCCATCACCTATTCCCTGTACGGCAATTCGCTGTACGTGGTCACTGAGAAAAAGGCCGCCGACGGCAGCCCGGAAAAAGACGACAAGGGCCAGCCGGTGTTGATCGCCGAACGGCGCTTCGTCGAAACCGGCGAGCGGCGCAACGGGCTGGTGCTGATCAACAAGGGCGTGAGCAACGGCGAACAGGTGGTGAGCGGCGGACAGATCAAGCTCGACCATGGCGCCCACATCACTACCACGCCGGACAAGACGCTGCCCGCCGAACAGAACGGCCCGCCACGCGCGAACTGATCGAGGACCTCACCATGGCGTTTACCGATCCGTTCATCCGCCGCCCGGTCCTGGCCACCGTGGTCAGCCTGCTGATCGTGCTGCTGGGCTTCCAGGCCTGGAGCAAGCTGCCGCTGCGCCAGTATCCGCAGATGGAAAACGCCCTGATCACGGTGACCACCGCCTACCCCGGGGCCAACGCCGAGACCATCCAGGGCTACATCACCCAGCCGATGCAGCAGAGCCTGGCCAGCGCCGAGGGCATCGACTACATGACCTCGGTCAGCCGCCAGAACTTCTCGGTGATCTCGGTCTACGCCCGCATCGGCGCCAACAGCGACCGCCTGTTCACCGAGCTGCTGGCCAAGGCCAACGAGGTGAAGAACAAGCTGCCCCAGGACGCCGAGGACCCGGTCCTGAGCAAGGAGGCCGCCGACGCCTCGGCACTGATGTACATCAGCTTTTTCAGCCAGGATCTGAGCAACCCGCAGATCACCGACTATCTGTCGCGGGTGATCCAGCCGAAACTGGCGACCCTGCCGGGCATGGCCGAAGCCGAGATCATCGGCAACCAGGTATTCGCCATGCGTCTGTGGCTGGACCCGGTCAAGCTCGCCGGCTACGGCCTGAGCGCCAGCGACGTGACCAGCGCGGTGCGCCGCTACAACTTCCTGTCCGCGGCCGGCGAGGTCAAGGGCGAGTATGTGGTCACCAGCATCAACGCCAGCACCGAGCTCAAGTCCGCCGAGGCCTTCGCCGCCATTCCCCTGAGGACCGAGGGTGACAGCCGGGTGCTGCTCAGCGATGTGGCCCGGGTGGAGATGGGCGCGGAGAACTACAACGCCATCAGTTCCTTTGGCGGCATCCCCTCGGTCTATATCGGCATCAAGGCGACCCCCAACGCCAACCCGCTGGACGTGATCAGCGAAGTGCGCAAGCTCATGCCCGAGCTCGAGGCCCAGCTGCCGCCCAGCCTCAAGTCCGAGATCGCCTACGACGCCACGCGCTTTATCCAGGCCTCGATCAACGAGGTGGTGAAGACCCTGTTCGAAGCCGTGCTGATCGTGATCGTGGTGGTGTTCCTGTTCCTCGGCGCCCTGCGCTCGGTGGTGATCCCGGTGGTGACCATCCCGCTGTCGATGATCGGCGTGATGTTCTTCATGCAGTTGATGGGCTATTCGATCAACCTGCTGACCCTGCTGGCGATGGTGCTGGCCATCGGCCTGGTGGTGGACGACGCCATCGTGGTGGTGGAAAACATCCACCGGCATATCGAGGAAGGCAAGACGCCGCTGGATGCGGCCCTCGAAGGCGCCCGGGAAATCGCCATGCCGGTGGTCTCGATGACCATCACCCTGGCCGCGGTCTACGCCCCGATCGGTTTCCTGCAGGGGCTCACCGGGGCGCTGTTCAAGGAGTTCGCCCTGACCCTGGCCGGCGCGGTGGTGATTTCCGGCATCGTCGCCCTGACCCTGTCGCCGATGATGTGCGCCCTGCTGCTGCGCCACGACCCGAACCCCAGCGGCCTGGCCCACCGCCTCGACCTGATTTTCGAGGGCCTCAAGCAACGCTACCAGCGCCTGCTGCATGGCACCCTCGACACCCGGCCGGTGGTGCTGGTGTTCGCCCTGATCGTGCTGTGCCTGATCCCGGTCCTGCTCAAGTTCACCAAGTCGGAGCTGGCCCCGGACGAAGACCAGGGCATCATTTTCATGATGGCCACCGCGCCCCAGCCGGCCAACCTGGATTACCTCAACGCCTACACCGACGAGTTCCTGGATATCTTCAAGACCTTTCCCGAGTACTACTCGTCGTTCCAGATCAACGGTTTCAACGGCGTGCAATCGGGTATCGGCGGCTTCCTGCTCAAGCCCTGGAACGAACGCAAGCGCACCCAGATGAAGATCCTGCCCGAAGTCCAGGCCCGGCTCGCGGGCATCGCCGGGTTGCAGGTCTTCGGTTTCAACCTGCCGTCCCTGCCGGGCACCGGCGAAGGGCTGCCGTTCGCCTTCATCATCAACAGCCCCAACGATTACGAGTCCTTGCTGGAACTCTCCAACCGGGTGAAGAAACGCGCCCTGGAGTCGGGCAAGTTCGCCTTCGTCGACATCGACCTGGCGTTCGACAAACCGGAAGTGGTGGTCGACATCGACCGGGCCAAGGCAGCGCAGATGGGCGTGTCGATGCTGGACCTGGGCGGGACCCTGGCGACCTTGCTCGGCGAGGCGGAAATCAACCGTTTCACCATCGAAGGCCGCAGCTACAAGGTCATCGCCCAGGTCGAGCGGCCTTATCGCGACAACCCCGAGTGGCTGAACAACTACTACGTGAAAAACACCAAGGGCGAGGCGCTGCCGCTGTCGACCCTGATCACCGTCCACGACCGGGCTCGACCGCGACAGCTCAACCAGTTCCAGCAACTCAACGCCGCCACTATCTCCGGGTTTCCGGTGGTCAGCATGGGGGAAGCGATCCAGACCGTGCGCCAGATCGCCGAGGAAGAAGCGCCGCCGGGCTATGCCTTCGACTACGCCGGCACATCGCGGCAGTTCGTCCAGGAAGGCAGCGCGCTGTGGGTGACCTTCGGCCTGGCGCTGGCGATCATTTTCCTGGTGCTGGCGGCGCAGTTCGAAAGCTTCCGCGATCCGCTGGTGATCCTGGTGACGGTGCCGCTGTCGATCTGCGGGGCCTTGATTCCACTGTTTCTCGGCTGGTCGAGCATGAACATCTATACCCAGGTCGGGCTGGTGACCCTGATCGGCCTGATCAGCAAGCACGGTATCCTGATCGTCGAGTTCGCCAACCAGTTGCGCCAGGAGCAGGGGCTGACCCCGCGCGAGGCCGTGGAGGCCGCTGCCGCCATCCGTCTGCGGCCGGTCCTGATGACCACCGCAGCGATGGTCTTCGGCATGGTGCCGCTGATCCTGGCCACCGGGGCCGGTGCGGTCAGCCGTTTCGACATCGGTACGGTGATCGCCACGGGGATGTCGATCGGCACCCTGTTCACCCTGTTCGTGCTGCCCTGCATCTACACCCTGCTGGCCAAATCGGAGCACTGATCGACAGCCACAAAAAAGCCTCGCGATGCGAGGCCTTTTATCTGGGGTCGATAGTATTCAACTCTGGGGTTTCATTGCCTGGGTCAGGCCGAACATGAACAACAAAAGATCCTGATCGGGTCTGGCTGCCGCGGTTGTCTTGGGCACTTTGGCGACCCGTGGCAGAGGGCAATGGGCCCCCGCCTGTGAACTACTGAGAACTTCCATGCGCGGCTGCTCCCAGGCAGCCACCGCCAAGGACGCAACTGCCAAGGCTCCTACTAAAAATAAACCTCGCGCAATTTCGAGTTTCATCGCTATAAGCCTTTGATAGCGCTGCCAAACGCCGTCCTATAAAAATAGTAGAGTTTGTCCCAGTCCGTGGTGCTCCACGACGAGTGGCGGCGTAATTGTTTCATGTCATGGGCCGCAGCCCGTTTAGCGGTCAGGCGCTGACGGCACTTTTCGAAATCCAGCAGCGCGATGTCCACCTGCGCCGCCTCGCCTTCACCCTTGACCCGCACGAACACGTGCTTGCTGTACAGGCAGCCATGTTGCCAGCGGCCTCGATGCATCCGGGCCAGCGCAGCTGCCAGCTCCTTGAGCAGGCGCTCGTGCAAGGCCTCGCCGTGGCGCTCACGCTCGCCAGCGGCATACCAATGGTCGATCTCCACGAAACCGTCCAGCGCCTCGGTCACCAGCAGGGCACGCCACTGACCCTGGGCATCCCGCTGGGCCCCGCAGAACACCAGGTGCGGAACCTCCACACCGAGCTGGCCCAGGCCCTTGAGCGCATCCTGCTCGCGCAGCACCGTGGGCCGTCCGAAGGGATGCAACCAACTGCGATAGATATGGCCGACCTGACGCTTGGCATACAGCAGGCGCCCGTCGGTACCCTGAATTCGTTGAACGCCACTTTCCCCACCGCGACGCTGATTAGGCTCTTCGACCCACTCCCCCTGGCGATTCCAGAAGTAGTTGAAACGGTCTGCGGCAGCGACTTCCATTTCCGGTGCACATTCAACGGCCATCCTGTTACCTCTTGCGTAATACGTAAACTCGCCACATGGCGTAGAGCGGAAAAAAGTCCAGGTGGTCCTGGACACGAAAACCGGCCTGCCTGAATTCTTCTTCAACCGTGGCAGCCGGTAACACAAAACGATTCTGGTAACCTCCCGGCCCGGATTCCTGCTTGCGCCGAGCTTCCATGCGCTTGCGTTTCCAGGCCTTGAAATTGCCATCGACCCACAATGAAACGATCACGCTGTCCCGGGTAACCCGCTGAAACTCCTGGAGCAGAGCCAGGCGATGGGCCGGCTCGCCGATGTGATGCAGCAGGCGCATGCAAAAAATACTGTCGACGGCGTTGTCCGGCAGGTCGATGTCGAATGCAGACGTCTGCAAGGGTCGTACCCGTTTCACCACTTCGGCCGGTTGCGCCACCGTGGCGATCTTCAACATCGCCGCCGAGTTGTCCGCACCGATGATCACACGGTTGGGTTTCTCCGCCAGCAATGGCCAGAAACGCCCGGCCCCACAGGGCAGGTCGAGCACCAGGCCCGGTTCGCCGGCCATGGCCAGTGCCGCCCGCGCCAGCTGCTCGTCGCGCTTGTGGGACAAACGACGGGATACGCCATCCTGATGCTTGAGCAGGTACTCCTGGGCATGTTGTTCGTCGTACTTGTCGGAAAACTCCAACTTGATCGGGTCCGCCATCACACAGTCTCCTGAATCTGATGGCCCCACCTTAGGCAGCGGCGTGTCAGCGTCAGGTCATGTCTTTGTGAAAACTTCGTCCGGTCCAGAGTGGAAATATTTCAGGGTTTTACAGGCTCTGATGGGTGGCCTGGGGCCATCAATCGGGGGCGTTTCCCGACCTGACAACCCCATGCACCTGTCATAAAGACCCGTCATGCCGTGCGAGGGTTCAACTCGACATGAAACCGGCAACCATTGGGCTCCATGGTACTGAGCGTGACGCTCCAGCCCTGGTCCTCGCAGATCCGCTGCACCAGCGACAAGCCCAGGCCCAGGCCTTCGCCGCGCTTCTCGGTGCCACGCACGAAGGGCTCGAACATCGCCTCGCGTTTTTCCTCAGGGATACCGACACCGCTGTCCTCGACCACGAAGCCGCAGGGTTCCAGGCTCAGGCGAATGAAGCCCTGTTCGGTGTAGTGCAAGGCATTACGCAGCAGGTTGCCCATCACCGCGTGCAGGAAGGTGGCGTTGTAGCGGGTATCCAGCGGCTGGCCGGCGTCGAACATCAGTTCCAGGCCCTTTTGCCGGATCGGCTCGCCCCACAGCCCCATCAGGTCCTCGGCCACCTGGCTCAAGGTCACCTGGGGCGACATGCCGTCTTCGCGCTGGGCCCGGGCCAGCATCAGGAAGGTCTGCACCAGTTCGCGCATTTCGCTGCACGCCCGGGCGATACGTTCGACCTGGGTCCGACCGCGCTGGTCGATCGCCGGGTTTTCCAGCAGCAGCTCGCAGGAAGTGGCCAGCACCATCAGGGGGGTACGCAGTTCGTGGCTGACGTCGCTGGTGAACAGGCGCTCGCGGGTCAGGGCCTGGCGCAGGCGTCCGAGGGTGGCGTCGAAGGCGACCGCCAGCTCGCCCACTTCGTCGGCGGCATAGTCCGGGGCCAATGGCGGCGCCAGCCCCAGCAACTGATCGCGGTGACGCACCTGGCGCGCCAGCCTGACCACCGGCGCCATGACCCGGCGCGCCAACACCCAGCCAAGGAACACCGCCAGGGCCAGGCTCAGCACGAAGCCCACCAGGACCACGGCGAACAGCACCCGTTCGCGCTCTTCGAAATCGCTCTGGTCCTGCAGCAGTACATAACGCCGGCCGTCGACCACCTCGACCATGGCGTGATACGACAGCTGTTCGCGGAAGACCTCATGAAAGCCCGGGGCCAGGTGCCGCAGGTCCTTGGGCAACTCGAAGTCGCCACGCCCGCCGCTGAAGTAAAACAGCTGGTCCGGCTCGGGACGGTGGCTCCAGTCGGAAACGTTGTCCATCAACAGCAGACGCTGCAGGTCGCCCCCCAGGCCCGCGGAAATCAGCTTCTCTTCAACAAGATGCACCGTCGCCACGATCCCCAGGGCGAAGGCTCCGGCCACCAGCGCGCTCATCAGCGCAAAGGCGATGATGATCCGCTGGGCAAGGCTTTGCTTAAACTCCATCACGCCCCTCGGCCAGGCGGTAACCGACACCGTGCACGGTATGCAGCAGCGGTTTGCCGAACGGCTTGTCGATCACCTGGCGCAACTGGTGAACGTGACTGCGCAGGCTGTCGCTGTCCGGGCAGTCGTCGCCCCACAGCGCTTCCTCGAGGATTTCGCGGCGCAGCACATGCGGGCTTTTCTGCATCAGCACCGCCAGCAACTTGAGCCCGACCGGGTTGAGCTTGAGCAGGCGCCCTTCGCGGGTGACTTCCAGGGTGTCGAGGTCATAGCTCAAGTCGCCCACTTGCAGGGCCCGACGGCCGCCACCCTGGGTGCGGCGCATCACCGCTTCGATACGGGCGGCCAGCTCGGACAAGGCAAACGGCTTGATCAGGTAATCGTCGGCCCCGGACTTGAAGCCCTGCAGGCGGTCGTCCAGTTGATCCCGGGCGGTGAGCATGATCACCGGCGTGTCGCGGCGAGCATCTTCGCGCAGGCGCTTGCACAGGGTGTAGCCATCGATACCCGGCAGCATGATGTCGAGCACGATCAGGTCGTAATGTTCGGTGGCGGCCAGGTGCAGGCCCGACAGACCATCCTGGGCACAGTCCACGGTATAGCCCTTAAGCCCCAGGTAATCGGCCAGGTTGGCCAGAATATCGCGGTTGTCTTCAACCAGTAGGATTCGCATGGGCACTCTCTCCACACACAGTGACGGCCATCTTGGCTCGCGCAGCTTAAGGCCAAGCGTGGCTGACGGCTAGGTTTGTTCGATCCTGCGCGGCGAATGCCGCCGCGGGGCGCCACGGCCTTGACGAGATTTTCACCCGAGGTTCACAGACTGACGACAACAGCCTGCCCAGACTCCGCGGGACCCCGCGACAGCAACGCGCCCTTCGAAGGATTTTCCATGGACTCATCCCTTGCCCGCCCCGCCTCCAGAGCATTGAACGGGTGGATCTGCCTGGGCGTTCCCGCCCTCGCCGCCATCACTCTGCTCCTGCTCGAACTGACCTCCCTGGACATGGACCTGGCCAAGGCCTTTTACGATCCCGCCGCTGGCGGCTTCATCGGCGGCCATAGTTATTTCCTGGAAAACATCCTGCATGACCGGGCCAAACAGGTGGTCATCGCCTTCTCGGTGTTCGCCATCATCGGTTTCATCGGCGCCTTCTTCGTCCCGCGTCTCAAGCCGTTCAAGCGCGAGCTGGGTTGCCTGGTGCTGTCGTTGGGCCTGGCCACCGCCTTCGTCACCCCGGTCAAGGCGGTCACCGCCGTGCAATGCCCGTGGAGCCTGAAAGAGTTCGGCGGCAAGGAAACCTACAGCGAACTGCTCAGCCCTCGGCCTGCTACCGACAAGCCCGGTCGCTGCTGGCCAGGCGGCCATGCCGCCACCGGTTTCACCTTGTTCGCGCTGTTTTTTGTCCTGCGTGACCGCCGTCCGCGCCTGGCGCGCCAGGCTCTGGTGTTCGCCTTTGCCCTGGGCTCGGTGTTTTCGGTCGGGCGCATGCTGCAGGGCGCGCACTTCTTTTCCCACAATGTCTGGACCGCGATTTTCTGCTGGCTGATCTGCCTGGGGACGTACTACTTCATTCTCTATCGACCGGCCGGCAAGGGCGACCCGCTGGCGGAGGCGCAGCCGGTCAACGCCTGAGGTCCTTTCGCCGGCTCGCTCCTGCCAGGGCAACACCGCCCTGCAGGAGCAGCCGATCGACGCTCGAGGGCTCGCGACAACCCAGTCTCCCGCCCATAAAAAAGCCCCGCTGGCTTTCGCCAGCGGGGCTTTTTCAGTGCAGGGGCAAGGCTGGCTTACATCATGCCGCCCATGCCACCCATGCCGCCCATGTCTGGCATGCCGCCGCCAGCTGGAGCGTCTTTCTTCGGTGCGTCGGCAACAGCTGCTTCGGTGGTCAGGATCAGACCGCCGATGGAAGCAGCGGCTTGCAGCGCCGAACGGGTCACCTTGGTTGGGTCCAGGATGCCCATTTCGATCATGTCGCCGTATTCGCCGGTAGCAGCGTTGTAACCGAAGTTACCTTTGCCGTTCTTCACTTCGTTGACCACGACGCTTGGCTCGTCACCGCTGTTGGCGGAGATCTGACGCAGCGGTGCTTCAACGGCGCGACGCAGAACCGCGATACCCACGTCCTGGTCAGCGTTGTCGCCCTTCAGGTCGACAATCGCTTGCAGGGCACGGATCAGGGCCACGCCACCGCCAGGCACCACGCCTTCTTCAACGGCTGCACGGGTAGCGTGCAGGGCGTCTTCAACGCGGGCTTTCTTCTCTTTCATTTCAACTTCGGAGCCAGCGCCAACCTTGATCACCGCAACGCCGCCGGACAGCTTGGCCAGACGCTCTTGCAGTTTTTCACGGTCGTAGTCCGAGGAAGTCTCGGCCACTTGAGCACGGATCTGAGCGATACGGGCTTCGATGTCGGCCTGGTTGCCAGCACCGTCGACAACGGTGGTGTTTTCCTTGGACAGGGTCACGCGCTTGGCGCTGCCCAGGTGCTCCAGGGTAGTGCTTTCCAGGCTCAGGCCGATCTCTTCGGAGATCACGGTACCGCCGGTCAGAACAGCGATGTCCTGCAGCATGGCCTTGCGACGATCGCCGAAGCCTGGCGCCTTGACGGCTGCGACTTTGACGATACCGCGCATGTTGTTCACAACCAGAGTCGCCAGGGCTTCGCCTTCGACGTCTTCAGCCACGATCAGCAGTGGGCGGCCGGCTTTGGCAACGGCTTCCAGCACTGGCAGCATTTCGCGGATGTTGGAGATCTTCTTGTCCACCAGCAGGATCAGCGGGCTGTCCAGCTCGGCAACCATGGTGTCTGGCTTGTTGACGAAGTAAGGGGACAGGTAACCGCGGTCGAACTGCATGCCTTCTACGACCGACAGTTCGTTTTCCAGGCCAGTGCCTTCTTCAACGGTGATCACGCCTTCTTTACCGACTTTTTCCATGGCTTCGGCAATGATGTCGCCGATGGAGTTGTCGGAGTTGGCGGAAATGGTACCTACCTGAGCGATGGCCTTGGTGTCGGCGCATGGCTTGGACAGAGCCTTGAGCTCCTTGACGATGGCGATGGTCGCCTTGTCGATGCCGCGCTTCAGATCCATCGGGTTCATGCCGGCAGCGAC
Organism: Pseudomonas sp. NPDC089530; assembly: GCF_050280705.1. NCBI lineage: Bacteria > Pseudomonadati > Pseudomonadota > Gammaproteobacteria > Pseudomonadales > Pseudomonadaceae > Pseudomonas > Pseudomonas sp. NPDC089530. The sequence continues at coordinate 18,562 of NZ_JBNNVU010000065.1, forward strand.
AGCCTTCAGGCCTTCGTTGACGATCGACTGAGCCAGAACGGTAGCGGTGGTGGTACCGTCGCCCGCGTCATCGTTGGCACGGGAGGCAACGTCCTTGACCAGCTGCGCGCCCATGTTTTCGAAACGGTCTTCCAGCTCGATTTCCTTGGCTACGGAAACGCCGTCCTTGGTGATGGTCGGAGCGCCGAAGCTCTTTTCCAGGATCACGTTACGGCCTTTCGGGCCCAGGGTCGCTTTTACCGCGTCAGCCAGGACGTTTACGCCGGTGAGCATTTTCTTGCGGGCGGAGTCGCCGAATTTAACTTCTTTAGCAGCCATGATCGATATTCCTTAAATACTGTGTAGTAGCGGGAAAATACGCGGGTAATCAGCCTTCGATAACAGCGAGAATCTCGTTCTCGGCCATTACCAGCAGATCTTCGCCATCGACTTTCACGGTGTTGCTGCCGGAGTACGGGCCGAACACCACTTTGTCACCCACTTTCACGGCCAGCGCACGTACTTCACCGCTTTCCAGCACTTTGCCGGTACCTACAGCGATCACTTCACCGCTGTTGGCTTTTTCAGCAGCCGAACCTGGCAGAACGATACCGCCAGCGGTTTTCTTTTCTTCTTCGCTGCGACGGATGACGACGCGGTCATGCAGAGGACGAAGCTTCATTGTCGATCTCTCCTAATTATGGTTTTCAGCGGCCGGTGTCGTTACCGGCGGGTTAACAAATCCGGCGTGGCCGGTTGCGGCTCGACGAGCGAGACGCGGAAGTCTGTCTGGTGTCGCCACCAGAAACCTTGCGGTGACCGATACATGAGGGCGCATAAGCTTATTACAAGGGCTGCCCAGGAAATTTTTTACGCCTTCGCCCGGGCCAAACGAACACGGCACCCGAAGGTGCCGTGTCAATCATCCAAGACCTCAGGAATCGCGGTGTTCGAACTCGCCTTCGATCACATTAGGCTCGCGCCCCACAGGGCGCTGCGGCGCCGGTCCACCACGGGCGGCCTGCAGGTCGTCGGCGAAAGCGCGCTGGCGCATGGCCTGTTCTTCGGCACGCTGACGCATCTTGCCGGCCATCAGGCGGCGGGTGATCGGCAGCAGCAGGAGCAGGCCGAACACATCGCTGATGAAGCCAGGCAGGATCAACAGGCCACCGGCCAGGGCCAGCATCAGGCCTTCAAGCATGGTCTGGGCCGGCAGCTCGCCGCGGTTCAGGCTTTCACGGGCACGCAACGCCGTGGCCAGCCCCGCGACACGCAGGACCAGCACCCCCAGCATCGAGCCCAGGATGATCAGCAGCAGCGCCGGGAAAAACCCGATCGCCGCGCTGACCTTGACGAATACGAACAGTTCCAGCACCGGGAACAGCAGAAAGAGCAACAGAAAAGGGCGCATCAAATGGTTTCCTCTACGGAAGGAAGAGTGCCTTCCAGTAGACCCTAAATGACGTCGGCGATTCGTGAATTCAAGCCTCGGCAGCCGCGTTTTTTGGCCACTGCTCGGCGTGAGCCAGGAAAACCAAGGCTTCGCGCACTTGTGTCGGCGTATTACAAGTACTTGGGAACGGCAGCCAGTACAGCCCCTGGCCGATCCGCAGGTGCATGCCCTCGGTATCGATGCCGGCCAGTTGCGCCACATCGGTTTTCGGCAACCCGGCCAGGTCGACGTAATGGGCGATGGCCTTGGCGTGATCGCTGTTCATGTGCTCGACCATGCTCGCCTCGGCCTTGCCGGCGAACGGGTTGGCCAGCGTCACCTGCTCGATCCAGTGGATCGCGCCAAAACCGCCGATGTAGCGATGACGTACCGGCTTGAGCCGCCAGAAATCGAAATCGTGGGCCTTGTGATAGTTCTGCGACTCCGGGAAATACCGGTAATAGCGCTCGGCTGCCGCCTCGATCGCCGCAGGGTCTTCGAGTTTTTCGGCCTCGGCCAGATAGGTCAGGCGCCCGACCGCCTGGACATCTTCCGCCTCACGCTCGCCCACCAGCAGCGAACACTTGGGGTCTTTCTGCAGGTTATGGGTGTGCTGGGCAATGCGGCTGATCAGGATCAGCGGCCGCCCCTGCTCGTCCAGGCAATAAGGCACCACCGAGCCGAAGGGAAAACCCGGCATGGCCTTGGAGTGCGTCGACAACACGCCACGGTATTCCTTGAGCAGTAATTCTCGTGCATGCTTGGCAGCTTCAACGCTCAATTTGTGACTCCTTATATAGAATCCGTCGAAAACAGACGAGCGCCTGGAGCAAAGTTCCAGCGGCGCCATCAGGGCAATTCTCATCTGCAGCCAGCTCATGTCCGATGCATAGAGAAGCGCCTTGGAAGGATAACCACTCCAGACCTGCTATCGGAGCATGCGAATGCAACTCAATGACAAAGTAATCATTATCACCGGCGGTTGCCAGGGCCTGGGCCGCTCCATGGCGGAGTATTTCGCCGCCAAGGGCGCCAGGCTGGCCCTGGTCGACCTGAACCAGGAAAAACTCGATCAGGCGGTTGCCGCCTGCCAGGCCGCGGGGGGTGAAGCCCGCGCCTACCTGTGCAATGTCGCCCATGAAGAGCAGGTGGAACACATGGTCGCCCAGGTCGCCGCGGACTTCGGCGCCATCCACGGCCTGATCAACAACGCCGGCATCCTGCGCGACGGCCTGCTGCTCAAGGTCAAGGACGGCGAGATGAGCAAGATGAGCCTGGCCCAATGGCAGTCGGTGATCGACGTCAACCTGACCGGCGTGTTCCTCTGCACCCGCGAAGTCGCGGCGAAGATGGTCGAGCTCAAGAGCAGCGGCGCGATCATCAACATCTCCTCCATCTCCCGCGCCGGCAATATCGGCCAGACCAACTACTCCGCCGCCAAGGCCGGGGTCGCCGCGGCGACCGTGACCTGGGCCAAGGAGCTGGCGCGCTACGGCATCCGCGTGGCCGGCATCGCACCGGGCTTCATCGAAACCGAAATGACCCTGGGCATGAAACCCGAAGCCCTGGAGAAAATGACCTCCGGCATTCCGCTCAAGCGCATGGGCAAGCCGGAAGAAATCGCTCATTCGGCGGCCTATATCTTCGAGAACGACTACTACACCGGGCGGATTCTGGAACTGGATGGCGGCCTGCGGCTCTGAGCCCTGCCGCCAAGGAACTGCCCATGAAAAGGAACCGCCCATGAAAAAGCCCGGTGCAGTGCACCGGGCTTTTTTGTTGCCCAACCGCCTCAGTCGTCGCTGACGGTAATGTTCGGCATCGCCGGTGCCGCGGCTTCCTGCAGCACGATGCGCGCGCCGACCTGGCGGGCCAGTTCCTGATAGACCATGGCGATCTGGCTTTCCGGCTCGGCAATCACGGTCGGCTTGCCACCATCGGCCTGCTCGCGAATCAGCATCGACAACGGCAACGAGGCCAGCAGTTCGACGCCGTACTGGGTCGCCAGCTTCTCGCCGCCGCCTTCGCCAAACAAATGCTCGGCGTGGCCACAGTTGGAGCAGATGTGCACCGCCATGTTTTCCACCACGCCCAGCACCGGGATGTTGACCTTGCGGAACATCTCCACGCCTTTGCGGGCGTCCAGCAACGCCAGGTCCTGGGGGGTGGTGACGATGACCGCGCCGGCCACCGGGACCTTCTGCGCCAGGGTCAGCTGGATATCGCCGGTGCCCGGCGGCATGTCGATCACCAGGTAGTCCAGGTCGCCCCAGGCGGTCTGGGTCACCAACTGCAGCAAGGCCCCGGACACCATCGGACCGCGCCAGACCATCGGCGTGTTGTCGTCAGTCAGGAAGGCCATGGACATGACCTCGACCCCGTGGGATTTGATCGGCACGAACCATTTCTGGTCCTTGACCTGCGGCCGGGTGCCCTCGGCGATGCCGAACATGATGCCCTGGCTCGGGCCATAGATGTCGGCATCGAGAATCCCCACCCGGGCGCCTTCGCGGGCCAGGGCCAGGGCCAGGTTGGCCGCGGTGGTGGACTTGCCCACGCCGCCCTTGCCGGACGCCACCGCTATCACGTTCTTGACGTTGGCCAGGCCCGGAACCTGGGCCTGGGCCTTGTGCGCGGCGATCACACTGGTGACTTCGACCTTGGCCGCCGTCACGCCATCCAGGCCTTCGATGGCCAGTTGCAGCATCTGCGCCCAGCCGCTCTTGAACAGGCCGGCGGCATAACCCAGCTCGAGCTGGACCGCGACCCGGTCGCCCTGGACATCGATGGAACGGACACAACCGGCGCTGACCGGGTCCTGGTTCAGGTAGGGGTCGGTGTACTGGCGAAGAACGGCTTCCACCGCTGCGCGATTGACGGCGCTCATGGGCAACTCCGATAACAAGACGGGAAAATCAGGCGGCTATCCTACGCCGGACACCGATTCGTGGCGAGGGAGCTCGGCCTTTGCCATGAATCCGGGCGACTACCCCACCCGGAAACCGGCCCGAAGGGTGAAAAATATGTGCCGGCGCTTTATAGTGGCCGACCTCCGTTTCATCAAGTAGCCGAGCCCCATGTCCGAGCCACGCAAGATCCTCGTCACCAGCGCCCTGCCCTATGCCAATGGTTCGATCCACCTTGGCCACATGCTTGAGTACATCCAGACCGATATGTGGGTGCGCTTCCAGAAGCATCGCGGCAATCAATGCATCTATGTCTGCGCGGACGACGCTCACGGCTCGGCCATCATGCTGCGCGCCGAAAAAGAAGGCATCACCCCGGAACAACTGATCGCCAACGTCCAGGCCGAACACAGCGCCGACTTTGCCGACTTCCTGGTGGACTTCGACAACTTCCACTCGACCCACGCCGAAGAAAACCGCGAGCTGTCGAGCCAGATCTACCTGAAGCTGCGCGACGCCGGGCATATCGCCACGCGCTCGATCACTCAGTATTTCGACCCGGAAAAACAGATGTTCCTGGCCGACCGCTTCATCAAGGGCACCTGCCCGAAATGCGGCACCGAGGACCAGTACGGCGACAACTGCGAAAAATGCGGCGCCACCTACGCGCCTACCGACCTGAAGGACCCGAAGTCGGCGATCTCCGGCGCCACTCCGGTGCTCAAGGATTCCCAGCACTTCTTCTTCAAGCTGCCGGACTTCCAGCAGATGCTGCAGGAATGGACCCGCAGCGGCACCCTGCAGGACGCCGTGGCGAACAAGATCGCCGAATGGCTGGACGTCGGCCTGCAACAGTGGGACATCTCCCGCGACGCGCCGTATTTCGGCTTCGAGATCCCGGACGAACCGGGCAAGTACTTCTACGTCTGGCTGGACGCACCGATCGGCTACATGGCCAGCTTCAAGAACCTGTGCAACCGCACGCCGGAGCTGGACTTCGATGCGTTCTGGGGCAAGGACTCCAGCGCCGAGCTGTACCACTTCATCGGCAAGGACATCGTCAACTTCCACGCGCTGTTCTGGCCTGCCATGCTCGAAGGCGCCGGCTACCGCAAGCCGACCGCCATCAACGTGCACGGCTACCTGACCGTCAACGGCCAGAAGATGTCCAAGTCCCGCGGCACCTTCATCAAGGCCCGTACCTACCTGGAACACCTGTCGCCGGAATACCTGCGTTACTACTACGCGGCCAAGCTGGGCCGCGGCGTCGACGACCTGGACCTGAACCTCGAAGACTTCGTGCAGAAGGTCAACTCCGACCTGGTGGGCAAGGTGGTGAACATCGCCAGCCGTTGCGCCGGTTTCATCCACAAAGGCAATGCCGGCCTGCTGGTGGACCAGAACGCCGCGCCGGAACTGACCGACGCCTTCCTGGCCGCAGCGCCAAGCATCGCCGACGCTTATGAAGCCCGCGACTTCGCCCGTGCCATGCGCGAAATCATGGCCCTGGCCGACCGCGCCAACGCCTGGATCGCCGACAAGGCGCCCTGGTCGCTGAACAAGCAGGAAGGCAAGCAGGATGAGGTCCAGGCGATCTGCGCCACCGGCGTCAACCTGTTCCGCCAGCTGGTGATCTTCCTCAAGCCGGTGCTGCCGCTGCTGGCCGCCGACGCCGAGGCGTTCCTCAATGTCGCCCCGCTGACCTGGAACGACCACCAGAACCTGCTGAGCAACCATCAGCTGAACGAATTCAAGCCGCTGATGACGCGGATCGACCCAGTAAAAGTGCAAGCCATGACCGACGCCTCGAAAGAAGACCTGACCGCCAGCCAGACCGATACCGCCGCGCCCCAGGGCAATGGCGAACTGGCCAAGGATCCACTGTCGCCAGAAATCGACTTCGACACGTTCGCCGCCGTCGATCTGCGCGTGGCCCTGATCGTCAAGGCCGAGCACGTGGAAGGCGCCGACAAGCTGCTGCGCCTGACTCTGGATATCGGTGACGAGCAGCGCAATGTGTTCTCCGGGATCAAGAGCGCTTACCCGGATCCGTCCAAGCTCGACGGTCGCCTGACCATGATGATCGCCAACCTCAAGCCACGGAAAATGAAATTCGGCATTTCCGAAGGCATGGTGATGGCGGCCGGTCCCGGCGGCGAAGAGATCTACCTGCTGAGCCCGGACAGCGGCGCCAAGCCGGGCCAGCGGATCAAGTAACTCCGCTTGCAGGACCGATCCCCCCGTCGCGCCGCCGCGTGGCGGGGGGATTTTCATATCTGGATGGGCCGGCGTCCTTGCCGGATAATTGCCCAGTCTGATAATTGCCTAGTCTTCAGGTATACGCCCGCCCTCACCGGCCACGAACATGACCGAGATTGTCCTCACGCTCATCAGTGCCGCCCTGATCAACAACTTCGTGTTGCAGTGGCCGCTGGGCGTCGACCCGCTGTTGCAGGCCGGCGCCGAGCCTCCGTTCGCCCGGCGCCGGGTGCATGCCCTGGGGATCGCCACCAGTTGCCTGATGCTGCTCTGCAGCCTGCTGGGTTATGGGTTGTACCAGGCGTTGTTGCTGCCACTGGGCCTGGCTTCATTGCACTTGTTCGTGTTCCTGCCGCTCGCCGTGCTGCTGATCGCCCCGCTGCTCAGGCTGCTGGCGCGGATGCTGCCCGGGCTGCCATTCGACGGTCTCTGGCCGCTGCTGCTGGGCAATGCCGGCGTGCTCGGCGCGTTGCTGCTGGCGGTCCAGGCCAACCGTGGGCTCGGGTTTAGTCTCGCCCTGGGCCTGGGCGCCGGTCTCGGTTTCTGGCTGGTGCTGAGCCTGTTCAGCGACCTGCGCCAGCGTACTCTCAACAACGATGTGCCCCTGCCCTTTCGCGGCCTGCCGATCGACCTGATCGGCGCCGGCCTGATGGCCGTGGCATTTCTCGGCTTCAACGGACTGCTCAAGACATGAGTCTGATTCAACGCATCGACGCCCTGCTGCCGCAGACCCAATGCGGCAAGTGCGGCCACTCCGGATGCAAGCCCTACGCCGAAGGCATCGCCAGCGGCGAGGCGATCAACAAGTGCCCGCCCGGTGGCGATGAAACCATTGCCGGCCTGGCCAGGCTGCTGAACGTGCCGGTGCTGGAGCTGGATATCAGCCGTGGCTTGGCGCCGGCCCAGGTGGCCTTTATCCGCGAGGCCGAATGCATCGGCTGCACCAAGTGCATCCAGGCCTGCCCGGTGGACGCCATCGTCGGCGCGGCCAAGCAGATGCACACGGTGCTGATCGACGAATGCACCGGCTGCGACCTCTGCGTGGCGCCGTGCCCGGTGGATTGCATCGAGATGCACCCGCTGCCCGGCAGCATCCTGCCCATCGTCGGTGGCCTGGCCACCAGCCCCGAAGAGCAACGCGCCCGAGCCACCAAACGCGACCATGCGCGCCAGCGCTTCGAGCGCCGCAACGCCCGCCTGGAACGCGAAGAACAACACAGGCAGGCCGAGCGTGCCGCCCGCGCGCAACGAGCCGCCCAGCCCAGTGACAACGCGCCGAACCCGGTACAGGCCGCCATCGAGCGGGTACAGGCGCAAAAGGCCGCCGCAGTCGATGCTGCGGTGAAAAAAGCCAAGATCGACCTGGCGATGAGCCGGGCCCAACTGAACAAATCGCTGAAAGCCTTCGGGCATCCCCCGACCTTCGAGCAACAGACGCAATTGATCGTCCTGCAGCGCCAGTTCGAGGCCGCCGAGCAAGCCCTTGCCCAGCTCGAAAGCTCGGTCGAAACGGTAGCTTCAGCGCCCCCCGCCAAGGACGCCAACCTCAAGCGCGCCAAAATCCAGCTGGCGACGCGTCGCGCAGAACTGAAAAAGGCCCAGGATAACCAGGCGCCGGCCGAGCAACTGGCCAGCCTGGCTCAGGCCCTGAAGGACGCGGAGCAGGCCCTGCACGCGGCCGAGGACGCCTGCGGCAAGCCGGCGCCCGATCTCGTGCGGACCGAGAAGCGCCCGATCGACGCCCGCCTGCGGCAGTTGAAAACCGCACTGGCCTACGCCCGGGCGGAAGTCAGCAATCTGGAACGTCACAGCGACACCCCAGCGCCGCAACTGGCCGAGGCCCGCGAACGACTGGCCGAAGCCGAGCGCCAGGTACAAGCCCATGACGCCCCTTGAGCAACCGGACGAACGCCTGCGGCAAGCCATGCAGCGGGTGCTCCTGGCGACCCTGCCGGGGCTGCTGGCGCTCTTCTGGTGGTTTGGCTGGGGAGTGCTGCTCAACCTGCTGTTGAGCGCTGTCACCGCCCTCGCCGTCGAAGCCGCGGTGCTCAGGTTGCGCCACTGGCCATTGCGCCCGTTTCTGGGCGACGGCAGCGCGCTGGTCAGCGCCACCCTGCTGGCCCTGGCCCTGCCGCCTTACTGCCCCTGGTGGCTGACGGTCAGCGCGGCGGCCGGCGCCCTGTTGTTCGGCAAACACCTGTATGGCGGCGTCGGCAAGAACCCGTTCAACCCGGCGATGCTCGGTTATGCCCTGGTGCTGGTGTCGTTCCCGCAGCAGATGACCCATTGGCCCGCGCCCCCTGGCCTGGACCTGTCGCTCGGCCTGCAACAGGTCTTCGGCTTCTCCAGCACTGCGCCCGATGCCTGGGCCCAGGCTACGGCGCTCGACAGCCTGCGGATCAACAAGAGCCTGACCATCGATGAACTGTTCGCCGGCAATGCCGCCTTCGGTCATTTCGGCGGCAGAGCGGTGGAATGGATCAACCTGGCGTTTCTCGTCGGCGGCGCCTTTTTGCTGCAACAGCGAGTGTTCAGCTGGCATGCACCGGCCGGCATGCTCGGCAGCCTGTTCGTCATCAGCCTACTGTGCTGGAACGGCTCAGGGTCCGATTCCCATGGCTCACCGGTGTTCCACCTGCTGACGGGCGCGACCATGCTCGGCGCCTTTTTCATCGTCACCGAGCCGGTCTCCGGCCCCAGGAGCGCCAAAGCCCGCCTGCTGTTCGGCGTGGGGGTCGGCCTGCTGACCTACCTGATCCGGACCTGGGGCGGTTACCCGGACGGCGTGGCCTTCGCGGTGCTGCTGATGAACCTCGCCGTCCCGGCCCTGGAGCGCCTGGTCGCGGCGTCCCGCGAGCCTTCCCTGCCATGAACCGCGCAACCCACCTGGGCCTGTTGCTATTGCTGGCGGCTGTCGGTGTCACCGGCACCTTCCTCGTCCAGCAAGCCTCGGCCCCCCGTATCGAACGCGAACAGCGCGCCATCCAGGCCCGCACCCTGCTGGATATCCTGCCCGCCGGCAGCTATGACAATCAGCCGCTGGATCAGCCCCTGCACCTGGATGGCGTTCAGCTCAGCCACAGCACCCTGCTCGCCGGTTATCGCGCCACCCGCAACGGCCAGCCCAGCGCCGTGCTGCTGCGCACCCAGGTCAGCGGTTACGGCGGCCCGCTCGAGCTGCTGATCGGCATCGCCGCCAATGGCAGACTGCTGGGCAGCAAAGCCCTCAAGCACTCGGAAACGCCCGGGCTGGGCGCGCGCATCGGCGAACGCCCCAATGCCTGGCTGCAAGGTTTCATCGGCAAGTCCCTGGACGAACCGGGCGACGCCGGCTGGGGGCTGAAAAAGGACAACGGCCAGTTCGACCAGATGGCCGGGGCCACCATCACCTCACGGGCGGTGATCGAGGGGATTCACGACAGCCTGCGCTACTTCGATGAGCACCGCGAACAGCTGCTGGGAAGCCCCGCCCATGAATAAATCATCGACCCTGCAGAACACCCTGATGCTGACACCGCTGATCGGCGCCAGCGATTCCCTGGTCAAGGCCCTGGGCCTGGCCCTGGTCTTTCTCTGCGTGAGCAGCCTGTTCGGCCTGGGCATGAACGCCCTGCGCCCGCGGCTGGCGGGGCAGAGCCGGCTGGGCGCCAGTATCCTGCTCAGCGCCACGCTCACCAGTTGTGCCAGCCTGGCCGCCCAGGCCTGGGCATTCGAACTGCAACAACAGCTGGCGCTCTATCTGGGCCTGATCGCCGTGCAGTGCGTGGTGCTGGAACACCAGGACTTTTTCCAGCGCCCCGTGCGCCTGCGTTTCGCCGGCCTGTTCTGCCTGCTGCTGATCGGCCTGGGCGCGCTGCGCGAGGTGCTCGGCAGCGGCGTCCTCGGCCGCCACCTGCCATGGTTGCTGGGGATGACCGACCTCGACTGGCCAGGCTGGGTCCTGGCTTCCCAGGGTGGCCTGCATTTGCTGACGCTTGCCCCTGGCGGTTTTATCCTGTTGGGGCTGCTACTGGCCGCCCGACAGGCCTGGGCCGCTGCTTCGACCTCACACCGACCGCCTTCAAGGAAATGACTCACCCATGAATGCCGCAAAACGCCTGGAAATTTTCCGCAGGCTCCACGAAGACAATCCGGAACCGAAAACCGAGCTGGCCTATTCGTCGCCCTTCGAGCTGCTGATTGCCGTGATCCTCTCGGCCCAGTCCACCGATGTCGGGGTCAACAAGGCGACAGCCAAGCTGTTCCCGGTGGCCAATACCCCGGCCGCCATCCATGCCCTTGGCGTCGAAGGCCTGTCCGAGTACATCAAGACCATCGGCCTGTACAACAGCAAGGCCAAGAACGTGATCGAAACCTGCCGCCTGCTGGTGGAACGGCACAACAGCGAAGTGCCCCAGACCCGGGAAGAGCTCGAAGCCCTGCCGGGCGTCGGCAGGAAGACCGCCAACGTGGTGCTCAATACCGCTTTCCGCCAACTGACCATGGCCGTCGATACGCACATCTTTCGGGTGAGCAACCGCACCGGGCTGGCCCCCGGAAAGAATGTGCTGGAGGTCGAACAGAAGCTGATGAAGTTCGTCCCCAAGGAGTTCCTGCTCGACTCTCACCACTGGCTGATTCTCCATGGCCGCTACGTGTGCCTGGCCCGCAAGCCACGCTGCGGAAGCTGCCGGATCGAGGATCTGTGCGAATACAAGCACAAGACTTCCGACGATTGAGCAATCATTGATTTTGACGATGACTCGATTGAAAAAATCTTTTTTACCAGTCCTGAGAATGTCGATATAAGGAGCGCCAATGGCAGTCTTAGCCTGGAGTTAACCTTATGAGTACTGGCAAAGAACAACTGGACGTAGAAGACGACTTCACCGCGGTTGAAACAGAAGATGCCGAACCCGTGGTCGAGGTCGCCAAGACCAACTTGAGCAAACGTCGGACCATCGACAACCTTCTGGAAGAGCGGCGCTTGCAAAAGCAACTGGCCGATTACGACTTTGATCTCTAGCAACAAAAAAGCCTCCTTTCACGGAGGCTTTTTTGTTGCGCCGCGGATATCACGCTCGCGGTTCAAAGCAGGCAATGCAGACCGAGCAATCCGAGTTCGCCGGCGGGCAGCAATGTCCTGCCTTCACGCGGGCCACCTTCATGCCAATTGATGGCGCTTGGCGAACTCGATCAGGTCCACCAGCGAACGGGCGTTGAGCTTGCCCAATAACCGCCTCTTGTAGGTGCTCACCGTCTTGCTGCTCAAACATAAACCTTCGGCAATCTCCTTGTTGGTCTGCCCCCCGGCGAGTTGCTTGAGGACCATCAGTTCCCGGCCGGAAAGGCTGGACAGCATCCCCTCCTCGCTGGCGATGCCCAGGCTGGAGCGCAAGGTATGCAGGGCTTCGTTGGGAAAATAGCTGTAGCCGGCCAATACCGCCCTGACAGCACTGATCAGTTCGGTGATGTCCTGCTGCTTGCACACATAACCCGCCGCCCCGGCCTGCATGCAGCGCATGGAGAAGGGGCCAGGTACTTGCAGGCTCAATACCAGCACTTTGATCGACATGGCTTTTGATGCAAGCCTGGCGATAACTTCCAGGCCATCGAGTTTGGGAATACCAATATCGAGAATAAGAATGTCCGGAATATGTTCATAAGACAGTTTCAGGGCATCCATGCCATTGTCCGCTTCGGCAACAACTTCAAAACCGTGCCGTTCCATCAGCATGCGCACCGCCAATCGAGTGACGGGATGATCATCGACGATCAAAACTTTCTTCATGGGTCAGTCCAGAGTCCGCTATTGGTTTTTAAGCAAACACCATAACCCAGTCATTTGGCCCGTGGCATGGCCACCCCCTGAGCCAGCAGTGCCCAGAGAAGTTCCTTACAAGCAATACGGATTTGCCTTACAAAAAAATTTAAAGGCCTGCCCATATATATTAAACACCCCTGTCACTCCTACACTTTGTACTGAAAAGAGCATACAGAAAGATGGCCGATAACCATTGAGACAATCAAACCCCGAAATAACTTAGTTGATAACTTGCAGGTATCGGCCTTGAATCGATTGATCGCCGGACATAAAAAAGCCCCGCTCATGGCGGGGCTTTTTTAAACGGCTCAAGGCATCAGGACAAAGTCCGCCCCTTGTTGGCCGCAATACGCATGCGCAAGGCATTGAGCTTGATGAAGCCGGCCGCGTCCGCCTGGTTGTAGGCGCCGCCATCTTCCTCGAAGGTCGCGATGTTGGCGTCGAACAGCGACTGGTCGGACTTGCGACCGGTGACGATCACATTGCCCTTGTACAGCTTCAGGCGAACCACACCGTTCACATGCACCTGGGAGGCGTCGATCATCTGTTGCAGCATCAGGCGCTCAGGGCTCCACCAGTAGCCGGTGTAGATCAGGCTGGCGTACTTGGGCATCAGCTCGTCCTTGAGGTGAGCCACTTCGCGGTCCAGGGTGATCGATTCGATCGCCCGGTGAGCGCGCAGCATGATGGTGCCGCCTGGGGTTTCGTAGCAGCCGCGGGACTTCATGCCGACATAGCGGTTTTCCACGATATCCAGACGACCGATGCCGTTCTCGCCGCCGATGCGGTTCAGGGTCGCCAGCACGGTGGCCGGGGTCATCTCGACGCCGTCGATCGCCACGATGTCGCCGTTGCGGTAGGTCAGCTCGATGTAGGTCGGGGTGTTGGGAGCCTTCTCCGGGGAGACGGTCCAGCGCCACATGTCTTCTTCGTGCTCGGTCCAGGTGTCTTCCAGCACGCCGCCTTCATAGGAGATGTGCAGCAGGTTGTATGAAGTGAGCAAGCCGGTGGAAAGCCCGCTGCTGCCGG
>NZ_JBNNVU010000066.1:0-30850 GCF_050280705.1 Pseudomonas sp. NPDC089530
CCCGTCTGCAGGAACAGCTCTTTGCCCTCGGCAACCCTTATTCCGGGCTATGGCGCCTGGCACCTGACGAGCCGCGCTTGCATTACGAGCTTGCCGGTTTATCGCTGCCGCTGATGGTGGGGCAATGGAAGTTAACGGCGTTCGAGCCGGCCGATAAGCGAGACTCCAGCGCGCGCGTGCGCTATACCCAGGCGCTGGTGAACGGTCCTCTCAGCGTCGAGGTTTCGGTGTATTACGACGAAACACAGCGCGGACGGGATGCAACCCAGCGCCAGGAGTCGCTCAAGCGCTATCAGGGGACGCCCGCCAATCAAGCACGTATGTCGGCAATGCCTGATCTACCCTTCGGCGGCCTGACGTCAGTCAAAGGCGGAGCGCAATGGGAGGACGCGGGCGAACGAGGTTTCAAGGGCATCTGGACGGTACTCAATGGTGACTGGCACCTGCACGTTGCCGTCGAGTTCGCTTTGCAGGACGAGGCCCAGGCCATAGAACAACTGGGCCAGTTGTTCGCAACCCTGCAATGGCAGGGCGAGCATCCGTTGTTCCGTGAGCGCACCCTGGCCGAGCAGGACCGGGCAATCGACGAGCACTGGGCGACTCCGGGGGGCTGGTCCAAGGCCGGCGAGCTGGCGCAACAGGCGCTGCCTGACGCGTTCTTTGCATTGGAAGTCGCCCGCTTGAATACCTTTGTCGGCGTGTCGCAGTACCGGCGCGGTGCCCTGGAGGACGCACGCCGTTCGCTGGAGCAGGCACTGTCCGCCTGGGAGTACAGCGGCGGCGATCCCGACGGCGGGATCTACCAGACTGCGCTGGACTATGCCGCGGACATTGCCTATCGCCAAGGTCGGAGCCGCGAGGCCATTGCCTTGAACAGGGCCTTGCTCGATTGGCAACAGAGCGATGCCCTATGGGGGTGGGGGATACCTGAAGGCGGCAAGGCCCTGGTCAACAGAGCGACGGGCATGCAATTACCCATGCGTGTGGGCACCTACCGCCTGAGCTATGGCGCCGCCAATCGTTTCTACTACGAGAATTTGCAGACAGGGGGGCAACTGGGCCTGAGCGCGGGCCTGGAGGTGTCCTCCGACGACGAGCTCGAGTCGACGCTGCGTCGCTTCATGGCCGACACGCTGCAACTGCAAGCGGGACGTTTGCGCAAGACGACCTTTGTGCCCCGGTCGGTCCAGCATCAGGCTGCGCCGGTAGCCGGCCGCAAATGGGTGTTCGACGTAACGCCGGGGATAGGGGACAAGGGTGAGGCCGATGTGGACCCGATCACTGGCGCCCAACGGGCAACGCCGACAGGCATGGCGTTCTGGATCGTGGATCGTAAAGGCCAGCGGTCATTGCTGCGGGCACCGATCATGCGCGCAGGCCAAACCGAGACCGAGGCCAACCAGATTGCGCAGGCGTTGTCCTGGTAGCGTGGGATGAGGTGCCGACCACGCGTACGCCGGCGGGCTGCGCCTCTCTGTGCTGATTGCAGCAAGCAGCCCTTAAAGCCGAGGGCGTCTGCAGTGGGTGTTGCTGGCCGACGTGTCGGCCAGGAACATCGCCCCTTGGGGCCAGCCGGCACCACCCTTGGGATCAATCGGCCTCCTGGCCGCCGCCGATGACGATTTTCTGGTCCCCCAGCCAGCGGCGGGCGCCGCAGCCATTGCGCGAGTAGATGTCCTCGGGGTTGTTGAGCTGGCAGTGCTCCAGCGACATGCAACCGCAGCCGATGCATTCCTCCAGGCTCATGTTCAACCGCTCAAGTTCGGCGATGCGCTGCTGCACCCGGGTTTTCCAGGTGGCGGTCAGGCGCCGCCAGTCCTCGCCCGCCGGCGCCGTGTTCAGGGGCAGGCCGGTCAGTTGCTGGATGATCTCATCGAGGGAGAAACCGATGCGCTGGGCGAACACCACGTAGGCGATCCGGCGCAGCACCGAGCGCGGGTAGCGGCGGTGGCCGCTGCCGATGCGTATCGAGTGGAGCAGGCCGCGGGACTCGTAGAAACGCAGCGCCGAGGCCATGACGCCGCTGCGCCGTGCGACCTCGGTGATGGTCAGGAGCGATTCGCTGGAGTGGTTCATGGGCCCTCCGAAGGGGCTTTACTTAAAGTTGGCTTTAACTTTTATAGTCCGCCTGCCAATAAATCAACACTCTGGTGCAGCGGGGGTCCACGTTCATGAATCGAATTCGCCGAATGCTCGGTCGAGGCTGTTGTTCCACCCACCGGCTGGGCGCGCTGTGCGTGCTGCTGGCGCTGGGCGGCTGTAACGATAAGGGCGAACCGGCGGCCGCCGCGGCGCCAGTGGTCGAGGTCACGACCGTGAGCCTGCAGCCGGTGCGCGAGTGGGACCTGTTCAACGGCCGCCTGAGTGCGGTCGACGCCGTCGACCTGCGGCCGCGGGTCAGCGGTTATGTCGAGCGCATCGCCTTCCGCGAGGGCGATGAGGTGCAGAAGGGCCAGACCCTGTTCGTCATCGACCCGCGGCCGTACCGCGAGGCGCTGGCCAGTGCCCAGGCGCGTCTGGCCCGGGCCCGCGCCGCGGTAAGGCTGGCCACCGAGCAGGATCGCCGCGGCCAGGCGCTGGTCAAGCAGGCCGCGCTGTCCCGGGAGGAGGGCGACATCCGCAGCGCCACCCTGGCCCAGGGGGTGGCGGACGTGAATGCCGCCGTCGCCGAGGTGGCCACGGCGCAGCTCAACCTGGACTTCACCCAGGTCCGCGCGCCGTTTTCCGGGCGCGTCGGCCGCGCCATGCTGACCCTCGGCAACCTGGCCCAGGCCGACCAGAGCGTGTTGACTCGTATCGTGTCCCAGGACCCGATGTACGTGTATTTCGACGCCGACGAGCAGAGCCTGCTGCGCTACATCGAGCAGACCGGCGCCGGGCGGCGGCCGGGGGTGGCCAATACCGTGCGTGTCGGCCTGGCCAACGACATCGGCACCTTCCCCCTGACCGGCACCGTGGACTTCCTGGACAACCAGGTCGACCCCGCCACCGGCACCATCCGCGTGCGCGCGGTGCTGGCCAACCCCGAGCGCAAGCTGACCGCGGGGCTGTTCGCCCGGGTACGCCTCGAGGGCGCCAGCGAGACCCGCGCCCTGCTGATCGACGACCGCGCGGTGCTGACCGACCAGGACCGCAAATACGTGTACGTCGTCGGAGACAACAACCAGGCCCTGCGCAAGGACGTGACCCTCGGCCGCCAGCTGGATGGCCGGCGGGTGATCAGTTCGGGGCTGGCGGCCGGCGACCGGGTGGTGCTCAACGGTGCGCAGAAGATCTACTTCTCCGGCATGGCGGTGGAGCCCAGGGAAAACCCCGCGCCCGACCGCCAGGCGTCTGCCGCTAGCCCCAAACCCCAGTTGGCACAGTGACGGAGAGCGGATATGGATTTCTCGAAATTCTTCATCGACCGGCCGATCTTCGCCATCGTGCTGTCGATCATCATCTTTGCCCTGGGCCTGATCGCCATCCCGGTGCTGCCTTCGGGGGAATACCCCGAGGTGGTGCCGACCAGCGTGGTGGTGCGCGCCACCTATCCGGGGGCCAATCCCAAGGAGATCGCCGAGTCGGTCGCCGTGCCCCTGGAAGAGGCGATCAACGGCGTCGAGGGGATCATGTACATGAAGTCGGTGGCCGGTTCCGACGGCAGCCTGGCGGTGAGCATCACCTTCGTCCCGGGCGTGGATCCGGACACCGCCGCGGTGCGCGTGCAGAACCGCGTGAGCCAGGCGCTGTCGCGGCTGCCCGAAGAGGTGCGGCAGTATGGCGTGACCACCCAGAAGCAATCGCCGACGCCGCTGATGTACGTCAGCCTGCTGTCCCCGGACAACCGCTACGACTCGCTGTACCTGCGCAATTACCTGACCCTGCACGTCAAGGACGAGCTGTCGCGGCTGTCCGGCATCGGCAATGTCGGGGTCTACGGTTCGGGCGACTACGCGATGCGCGTCTGGCTCGATCCCAACAGCCTGTCCGCCCGTGGGCTGACCGCGGCCGACGTGGTGAACGCCATCCGCGAGCAGAACGTGCAGGTCTCGGCCGGGCAACTGGGCGCCGAACCTTCGCCCCAGGGCGCCGACTTCCTGGTGCCGATCAACGTGCGCGGGCGCTTGCGCAGCGAGCAGGAGTTCGCCGGGATCGTCCTCAAGAGCGGCGCCGACGGGCAACTGGTGCGCCTGTCGGACGTGGCCCGGGTCGAACTCGGCGCGGGGGACTACACCCTGCGCGCACGGCTGGATGACCGCAACCAGGCGACGGTGGGCATCTTCCTCTCGCCGGGGGCCAACGCGCTGCAGGTGGCCGACGCGGTCTACGCCAAGCTCGACGAACTGGCCGAGCGCTTCCCCGAAGGGGTGGCCTACAAGGCCGTGTGGGACCCGACGGTGTTCGTCAGGGACTCGATCAGCGCGGTGCAGCACACGCTGATGGAGGCGGTGGTGTTGGTGGTGCTGGTGGTGATCCTGTTCCTGCAGACCTGGCGCGCTTCGATCATCCCGCTGATCGCGGTGCCGGTGTCGGTGATCGGCACCTTCGCCTGGCTGTACCTCCTGGGCTATTCGATCAACACCCTGACCCTGTTCGGCCTGGTGCTGGCCATCGGCATCGTGGTCGACGACGCCATCGTGGTGGTGGAAAACGTCGAGCGCTTCATCGAGCAGGGCCACGCCCCGCGGGAGGCGGCGCACCGGGCGATGAAGGAGGTGTCCGGGCCGATCATCGCCATTGCCCTGGTGCTGTGCGCGGTGTTCATTCCCATGACCTTCCTCTCGGGCGTCACCGGCCAGTTCTACAAACAGTTCGCGGTGACCATCGCCATTTCCACGGTGATTTCGGCGATCAACTCCCTGACCCTGTCGCCGGCCCTGGCGGCCAAGCTGTTCCGGCCCCACGGCGCGCCGCAGGATTGGCTGGAGCGGGGCATCCAGCGGGTGTTCGGGCGTTTCTTCCGCGCCTTCAACGCGGTCTTCAAACGTCGTTCCGACGGGTACCACGGCCTGGTGGCCTACAGCCTGGGCCGGCGCGGCGGGGTGTTTTTCGTCTATGCCGTGCTGCTGGTCGGCACCGCCTGGATGTTCAATATCGTGCCCGGCGGCTTTATCCCGACCCAGGACAAGCTCTATCTGTTCGCCGGCGCCAAGCTGCCGGAAGGCGCCTCGCTGGCCCGCACCGACGCGGTGACCCAGGAGCTGATCGAGGCCGCGCGCTCGGTGGAAGGGGTGGACATGGTGCCGGCCTTCAGCGGCCTGAATGCCTTGCAGTCGGTGAACACGCCGAACGTGATGGCGGCCTACGTCATCCTCAAGCCGTTCGACCAGCGCCAGCGCGGCGCGGTGGAGATCAACGCCGAACTCAACGCCAGGCTGGCGCAGGTCCACGAAGGTTTTGCCTATGCGCTGTTGCCGCCGCCGATCCAGGGGCTGGGCAATGGCTCGGGGTATTCGCTGTACCTCGAAGACCGCGCGGGCCTGGGCTACGGCGCCCTGCAGAACGCCTTGAGCGCCTTCCAGGCGGCGGTGGCGCAGACCCCGGGCATGAGTTACCCGGTCAGTTCCTACCAGGCCAATATTCCGCAGTTGGAGGTGCAGGTGGACCGGGTCAAGGTCAAGGCCCAGGGGGTGTCGCTGAGCGATCTGTTCAATACCCTGCAGACCTACCTGGGGTCGGTCTATGTCAATGACTTCAACCTGTTCGGTCGGGTCTACCGGGTCATGGCCCAGGCCGACAGCTCTTATCGGCAGACCGCCGAGGACATCGCCGGCCTGCGGGTGCGCAACGACCGGGGCGAGATGGTGCCCCTGGGCGCGATGATCAGCGTGACCCCCAGCTACGGCCCCGACCCGGTGGTGCGCTACAACGGCTACCCGGCCGCGGACCTGATCGGCGACTCCGATCCCAAGCAACTGTCGTCGGGGCAGGTGATCGCCAAGCTGGAGGAAATCGCCGCGCGGGTGCTGCCGCGGGGCATCACCCTGGAATGGACCGACCTGAGCTACCAGCAGGTCAGCCAGAGCCACGCGGCGGCAGTGGTGTTCCCGTTGGCGGTGATGCTGGTGTTCCTGGTGCTCGCCGCGCTGTACGAGAGCTGGACCCTGCCCCTGGCGGTGATCCTCATCGTCCCGGTGTGCATGCTCGCGGCCCTGTCCGGGGTGTGGCTCAGCGGCGGCGACAACAACGTCTTCGTCCAAGTCGGGCTGGTGGTGCTGATGGGGCTGGCCTGCAAGAACGCGATCCTGATCGTCGAGTTCGCCCGGGAACTGGAGCTCCAGGGCCAGGGCGTCATCGAGGCTGCTCTGGAGGCCTGCCGGCTGCGCCTGCGGCCGATCATCATGACCTCGGTGGCGTTCATTGCCGGTTCCGTGCCGCTGCTGATCGGCACCGGCGCCGGCAGCGAGATCCGCCGGGCCACCGGGGTCGCGGTGTTCTCCGGGATGCTCGGGGTGACGATCTTCGGCCTGTTCCTGACCCCGGTGTTCTACGTCGCCTTGCGCAAGCTGGCGCTGCGCTTCCAGCCGGCCGCCACGGTGCAGCAGGCGGCCCATGGCGCCGGGGCGGGCGAATCTTGACCCCGGTCAAGGGCGTTTCCCGGCGGGCGTTGTAGCGTGGAGACCCTCTCCATTGCCGCCCGGGGAACGCCATGGCCAAGAACTTTCCCATCAGCCCCAAGCATCCCGAACGCATCTGCTGGGGCTGCGACCGCTACTGCGCGGCCAATGCCCTGGCCTGCGGCAACGGCGCGGACCGCACCATGCACCCGGCCGAGATGCTCGGCGACGATTGGTACCTGCACGGCGACTGGGGTTTCGAGCCGCCGATCGCCTCGGACAAGAAAGCGGAGCAGGGGCCGTCCTGAGGGAGAGCCCCGGTGCTTTAGTCTTTGACCAGCCCCGGGGTCTGGGCCGGCACGTCGCCGCGCAGGTCCGGGTGGTCGCGTTCGCGGAAGCGGCGCAGGCCTTCCTGGGTTTCCGCCTGGTGGATGGAGCGGTTGAAACACTCGGCCTCGATGCGCAGCCCCTCGGCCAGGGGCTGGCCGTAGCCGCGCAGGGCGGCTTCCTTGTCCGAGCGCATGGCGGGTTGGGGCAGGGTGCAGAGCAGGCGCGCCAGTTCCAGCGCCCGCTCCAGTGCGCGACCCTTGGCCACCACCTCGTTGACCAGGCCGATCGCCAGCGCTTCGTGGGCGCAGATGACCTTGCCGGTGAGGATCAGCTCCAGCGCCCGACCCATGCCGACGATGCGCGGCAGGCGCTGGGTGCCGCCATCGGCCAGGCCGATGTTCCAGCGGCGGCAGGTGACGCCGAAGGACGCGTGTTCCTCGGCGATGCGCATGTCGGCAAAGCAGGCCCACTCCAGGCCGCCGGCGTAGGCCACGCCGTTCACCGCGGCGATCACCGGTTTGTAGATGTCCGTCCAGCGGCTGGGGCCGATGATCCCGGGGCGCTCGCCGCGATTGTGCGCGGCGATCTCCTCAGGGCTGGAGGGCACCAGCTTCTCCGCGGCCTTGAGGTCGCCGCCGGCGCAGAACGCCTGGTCGCCGGCGCCGGTGATAATGGCCACCAATGCCTCTGGGTCGTCGCGAAAGCGGCCCCAGGCCTCGATCAGCTCCAGGTGGGTGGTGGGGCCGATGCAATTGCGTTGCTCGGGCCGGTTGAAACGGATGATCCTGATCGGCCCCTGGATTTCGTAGTCGATTTCGGTAAATGCCATGAGCGCCGCACCTCCTGTGCTGGGTGAGGGATGTTGAGTGCTGGGTCCGGGCTGCGGACGCGGGCACGACAGGGCGAGTGTAGACCCTGGGGTTGCCGCTCTCCCCTGGAGCGGCAGAGGGATTCACTCCGGTTTCTTGTCTGGCAGCGGCGCCTGTGCCGCTGACGACGCGCCATCGAACCAGCGAGGCCAGGAGCTGCGATGGCGGCTGCCCGCCTCCACGCAGGGGATCAAGCGCTCGGTGAGCACGGCGGTCTGGCCCACCGTCTTGGCGGTGCGGTACTTGATGCCGTGGATGCATTCACGGTCGCCGAACTCGCAGCGGTTGAGCGAGGTGCCGCCGCAGGGGCCGTTGGCCAGCCCCTTGGGGCAGGTCTCGGGGCAGATGTAGAGGGTGTCTTCCAGGCGGCAGTTGCCACAGGTATCGCAGCCCAGCACCGGCCTTTTCAGGCCGCGCTCCAGGCGATGCAGCCAGCGCGCGCCGGTCGCGGTCGACCAGACCGGGCGGCGCACGGCCCAGCCGAACGCCCGGCTCGCCCAGGTGGTGCGGCTGAACAGCAGCGAGTGAAAGCCGTGGAGCAGCCGATAGCGCGCCTGCTCCTGGGGCGAGGCGCTGACGCTGGACTCACCCAGCCGCCAGTTCGCGTCGGGAGGGTTGAAGGTCACCGCGGGTAGTCCGGGCATCCGCCAGCTGGCTTCCCAGGCCGGGGCCCATTGCTCCAGGGACTGCAATTGGGGCTGCCAGGTGCTGATCGCCTGTTCGAGGGCGAGCAGTTGCTCCAGGTCGTGGATGCCCGACAGGTTGATGCCGGCGTAGCCCATCAGGCGCAGGCCGATGACCTGCAGGGCCAGGCGGTTGACGCTGCGTTCCCGGGCGTAGTTTTTGGAGACGGCGGCCTCGGCGTCCACCAGCGCGCGCATGGAGGGCGTGACTACCACTCCCGCTACATGCTCGAGCATCCTGGCGCGGCCCTGGGTCAGCGCCAGGATGCAGGCGATCAGCGGCTTGGGGTTGGGCTGACGCTTCATCCAGGCCATGGCTTCGAGGTGTTTTTGCGCGTCGAAGCCCAGTTGCAACATGAAGCAGTCGGCGCCCGCGGCGAGCTTCTTCTCGGCCTTGAAATACTGGGCGCCGCCTTCCTCCTCGCGGTACTTGAAGGGGTTCAGGGCCGCCGCCAGCCACCAGTGGGGACGGGCCTGGCGGACGATCTGCAGGGCGGCCACCGATTCCAGGTAGCGCACCGGGCGCTCGCCGGGCCGATGGCCGGGCAGGCGGTCGCCGCTGAGCAGCAGGAGCTGATCCACGCCAGCGGCGTCCATGCGCGGCAGTTGGGCGAGCAGGTCCCGGCGTTCGCGGTCCTTGCCGGAGAAGTGCAGCAGTGCCGGGACGGGGCGCTCGAGGCTGTGAAAGGCGTCCAGCGGCGACATATCGAGGGGGCTGCCGACCCGGTCGGCAATGGCCAGGGTCAGGGGCCAGCCGCACAGCTGCGAGCGGGCCATGAGCGCTGCGACGGCGGAGAAGCGTTGCGCGCTGGGCTTGGGCACGAATTCCATGATGCAGACGAAGGTTTTGTCGCACAGCGCCTTTTGCAGGAGGGTCATGGGGCGGGGCACCGGTTCAGGTCAGAGGGCGATTCTGCAGCAGGATGCTCCGGCGCGCCTGTCTGAATGCGTAGGGAACTGCTCTGAAAGAGACACCGGAGCTCGGCACGCAGTCGATAGCGGCCAGTCGGGGTTCTGCTCTTACAGCGGGGCATGTTGTGCAGGCTTCTGTAGGCGCGAGCGGGCGGCGATCCGACGTGCTCGAGATGGCGTCAGCTCTGGCGCTGCATTTTTTTGGACGGGGGTACATATCCGTTGCTGCGGTCGCGGCGGCTGACGGTTCCGCTCTTGCAGCCAGCCCTTTCAAGGGCTGGTGCTTAGAGCGGATCCTGGGGTTGCATGTCCCAAGGCGCGCCCTGGGCAAAACGCGCCTCGATCCACTGCTTGAAGGCCAGGGTGCTGGCGCTGGCGAAGCGCGCCGAAGGGCGTAGCAGAAAGATTCCCGAGTCGCTGTCCAGTTGCCACTGCGGCAGCACCCTGACCAGCTGCCCCGACGCCAGGTCCTGGTTCATCAGCCAGTCGCCGCCGGCGAGGATGCCGACCCCGGCCCGGGCGGCGGCCAGCAGCGCTTCGTTGTCGTTGCTCTGCAGGCTGCCCTGGATACGCACGGTGGCCAGCTCGCCCTGGCGGGTCAGGCGCCAGTCGGGCCAGGAGCGCAGGCCGGTGAAACCCAGGCAGTTGTGGTTGGCGAGGTCGGTGGGGGCCTGCGGTACGCCATGGCGTTGCAGGTAGGCGGGGGCGGCGCAGAGGATGCGTTGGTGGGCGCAGAGCTTGCGTGCCACCAGCTGGCTGTCGGCCAGTTCGCCGATGCGGATCGCCGCGTCGAAGCCTTCGCCGACGATGTCGACGAAACGGTCGGAATACTCGGTCTCCAACGCCACGTCCGGATGGGCCAGGGCGAACTCGGCGAGGAGCGGGCTGAGCCAGCGCCGGCCCATGGCGGCCGGCAGGGCCAGGCGCAGCCGGCCACGGATCTGCGCGGCGCCCCGGGACGCCTCGTGTTCGGCGTCGCTGATCAGGCCCGCGGCGTGGCGCAGGCGTTCGGCCAAACGCGCGCCCTCGTCGGTGAAGCGCAGTTGCCGGGTGGTGCGCTGCACCAGGCGAATGCCCAGGCGGCTTTCCAGCGCCGCCAGGCGCTTGGACAGCACCGAGGGGTGGCGCTGCAGGGCCCGGCCCGCGGCGGCGAAGGAGCCGTGCTCGAAGAGTGCCAGCAAGGTGGCGAGTTCATCGGCCTGGCGGCTGTCGAACAGATCCATGGGCCTGGGGTGCCTCGTCGTGGAGCCAAAAAGGAAGGATCGGCCTCAAGGTATCAGCACAATGGCTCCTTGCGCCCGTCCGGCGTGCAGATCGGCATGGGCCCTGGCCACCTCGGCCAAAGGATAACGCTGCCAGATCCGCGGCTGGATGATACCCGCGGCGCAGGCGGCGAGCACATCGGCAGCACGCATCTGGTACTCGCTCGCCGTGGCGGTGTGGGCGGCCAGGGACGGGCGAGTGAGGAACAGTGAACCCTTGGCATTGAGGGTGCCGACCGTCACCGGCTCCGGCGCGCCCGATGCCGCGCCGAAGGACACCAGCACGCCCCGGGGCCGCAGGCTGTCGAGGGATGCCTCGAAGGACTGCCGGCCGACGGAGTCGTACACCACATCGACCTTGTGTCCCTGGGTGGCCTCAAGCACCTGTTGGGCCAGGGTCTGGGCATCGAACACCAGCACCGTGTCGCAGCCGGCGGCGCGGGCCCGCTCGACGCTCTGCGGCTTGGACACCACCCCGATCACCGTGGCGCCCAGGTGCTTGGCCCAGGGCACCATCAACTGGCCCAGGGCCCCGGCCGCGCCGTAGAGCAGCACCCGGGTGCCCGGGCCGACGGGGTAGGTGGTCTTGAGCAGGTACTGGGCAGTGATGCCCTTGAACAGCAGCGCCGCGGCGGCGTCCGAGGCCAGTTCCGGCGGCAGCTTGACCAGGCGCTCGGCCGGATACAGCCGGGCGCTGGCATAGGCGCCCAGGGGCCCGGTGGCATAGGCGACCCGGTCGCCCACCTGGACCTGGGTGACGCCGGCCCCGACCGCCTTGACCAGCCCCGCGCCCTCCAGGCCGAGTGCGGAGGGCAGGGGAATCGGTACGGCGCCGCTGCGCTGGCTGAGGTCCAGCGGGTTGACGCCGATGGCCGTCTGTTCCAGCCACACCTCGCCGGGCCCGGGGATCTGGGCCTGAAACGCTTCGAACCGCAGGACCTGAGGGGCGCCGACTTCGTGCAAGGTTACGCGGGTGTTCATGCTCGATCTCCTTGGAAACTGGGGGTAGGGAGATGAGGATAGGGATGTGCTGACGGGGCAACAATTATGCTTGTCTGCAGTGGACTGCTGCATAAAGTGCAGTAATAGGCTGGGTAACTCCGGTGCAGGCCAGGCTTGCCCATAGGCGCGGCTTTCCGGGCCGCTGCGTATCTCCGAGAAGTGCAGCATGGTTACTAAGATGTTGAATTATTTCATTTCTGTCCTTGACATGCCCTGCGAACAAGTCCAGAATTGCGTCCATTCCTGATTCAGGAACGCGAAAAACCACTTAGAATTCAAAGGGTTGGAAGCTAGATCAAATTCAAGTTTCCAGCTTCGAGTTGTACACCTTTGATGCAGTTGCAAGGCATCGAAAGTTTGGCCGAGTAGCAAAATGGTTATGCAGTGGATTGCAAATCCACCTACGCCGGTTCGATTCCGACCTCGGCCTCCAAACTGAAAACCCCGTAGATCAATGATCTACGGGGTTTTTTTATTGTCTGGAAAAAGCTTCGTTCGAGCGCCCCAAAATTTGGCTGGCCTGGCCAACGTCTTCGATTCATCACGATGGTTTTTGCTAAAAACAGGCTGCCCAGTCTCGCGTTCTAAATAAAAATAATGAAGTAACCAAGATGGTCTTTATGTCGATATGTTCTTGCCTTAAAAGGTACCTGGCTGAAAAATTTGACGGCTCCAGTATTTCTGCTTAGATGATAATCGCTGTACTTCGAATGCGTTGGATATCCATCTATCAAAAGGAGTTGAATATGAGCGAGAAGATTATGGTGCTAAAGGCGGATAATAATAAATATCTTAGCCGTATTAGCCGTGTTGGTGCTGAGCGTATTGAGGCGAGCAAGGCAGAAGCAGATGTTTATTGTCGTTTTGTCATGCATGACTTAAAGGGGAGTCGCATCACCCTGAAGGCTGATAATAATAAATATCTTGCTGTGGTAAAAGGCCCTGTAAGCTACATTGAGCCAATAAAGCTTGTTCCTGATGCGGATTGCGAGTTTGTTTTGGAGCGTGTGAGTGAATATAGGGTTTTGTTGAAGGCTGCTAATGGTAAGTATCTAAGCAGAAATGGTTCATATAATGCTATTGAGGCGAACAAGGTGGTGCCTGATGCCTCTTGTCAATTTATTGATACTATTTTGGTTTCTGCATTGGAGGCGGCCGAGTAATTTGTAGTTGTATTTTTTGTCAGGATAGGAGCGCACTGTGAGTGCCGGGCGCTCCTATTTTTGGGGGGGTATTATCATGGGTTCTTATGCAACTTGAGTCGACGAGTTGTCGGGGGGGCTAATCGATAGGGTGCCGAGTGAGGGTAATGTTCGTTGTTGTAGATGAATTTAGCCGCTCGCAGATTGTGAGCCCTCTGCACGAAAAAACAGCGATGACGAAAAAGATTTCCGCCTAGTCAATTGAAATGAAAGAAAGTACGTGCAGGACTGCAAGTCCGACTGCGATGACTCGATTCCGACCTAGGCCCCCAAACTGAAAACCCCGTGGATCGAGTGTCCAAGCAGCCGGCAGCTAGAGGTCAGTATTCCTCGGCACACGCTCTCGAGCCTCATCCCATCTGTTGTGCAACATGACTACCGCTTGTGCCAATAAAGCGAAATTTCTAGAATTTCGCCGCCGCTTGGCCGGATCAGCCATTCGGTTTCCATCCGCGAGAAAAGGAGGTGCCCTATGAACCAGATTCCAACGATGTTTCCGCCATTGAACCATCAACGTAATTCTGGAGGGGCGATCACTGCCCCGCGGAGAAACTCAAATGCGTACGTCTTACCCAGCGGTGCTTCTTACTCCTGTATCCACTCCCGATGAAGAAGCAGAATGTCGCGCTCTGCAAGTGCGCGACGAACAGATCGACTTTATAGCCAGCAACGCCGAATCGTTAGAGGAGGCAGCTGAATGTCCCTTGTGTGAACCGTTAGTGGTGCGCGCCGTGCAATCGGGGCAGATGGTCGGCTTCCTTATGCACGCCCTCGACCCGGACGATAACGGTCGCTGGCTCTATCGCCTGATGATCGACCGTCACTATCAAGGTTCAGGGTATGGGCGCGCCGCGTTGCGCGCGCTAGTCGCCTACCTGAGAGGGTTGCCCGGAGGTCCTGACATCACTTTGGGGGTCGCGCCGGAGAATATCGGGGCGCGCAATCTTTATGCCTCTGAGGGGTTTCTAGAGACGGGCGAGGTGCTCGATGGCGAGCTCGTGATGCGCCTGAGGACATAGTGTTTTCACTGGTGTCGATCGCTATCGACGTGTGAAGGATCGACTGAACAGAAACCCGGCCGCCGAGCCGGGTTTCTTATTGGGACATCCGCTACTTTCGCTTCCGCGGCCCGCGTGGAGAAACCGATGGGCCAATACAACGCCAAAGGCAATGATTGGCAGGTTTCCCGACTGGGCCGGGCCCTAAGATGCAATCAGATTGCGCATGCTGGGGCGGTTACTGAAACAGGTCGCGATTTCCTGGTAGGTATCGCCATCTGTTGCAGCCAGGAGTGTCCGTCCATCCTTCAGCGTGGCCAGAAATGTCACTTCGGTCTCGCGGCCTGCCAGTAGATAGCCGGCTATGGCCCCCAGGGGGCCAAGAAACAGGGCGCCCAGGACTCCAAGACCTATGGCTCTCTTCATATCCTTGTTGGATTCAGTATTTTCGACAGTCAGGTCTTTGAGTTCGGAGATGGGAAAGCTTTTCCCCATCAGCGGCTTGAGCGGTGTTTTAAGCGTGATGGTGCCATGTAGATACTCGCCATCGCCCTGGGGGAAGTCGCCTGAAAGCACGATGATCTTTGCCATCTGGAAGGGGTCCTAAGGCGATCATTGGGGCGGAATATTGCGCGCCATGGAGGATGGGGCGTCAATGAGTCAAGGACGATTGGCTGCACCATCGGTCTGCTGTCAGGCAGCATTCCTAGCGCCAGGTAAAGGTTTGCCGCAGTCCTGGTCGATGCCCATACCGCATGTCGTATTCAACGAACCCCCGCAGCCGGGCGCTTTCTACCGAACACACCCCCTGGAGAAGCGGCCATGTACGACGATACAAAGGCGCAGGCGTTTTCCGCCTTCCATGACTTGCTGATGAGCACCGAAGCCAGGATGGGGGCCCAGGAGCGGTACGACGAACTGTTGCGGCTCGTCGACCACTTTCGGGAGAAGGGGATCATCGATCTGGATGAGCGCAAGGCTTTGATCGAGGTGGCGACCGTCGCCTATGCGCGAGCAGTGGAGGGAGCGGGCCGCGATACCTAGGCGGCAAGCCCGCTATAAACCTTTTAAAATCAGATGGTTATGGTGTTTTTAGTGTGCTAACCTGCTGAAATATCTGGTTTTGTTGGTGGAAGGCAGATCTGTCTGCGTCGGGTCGTTTGCGACTACGATCGCCATTTATCAAAACCGCTCTGTAGGTCGATGATTTACGGAGCCTTTTTGTTTATGGCCGCGCTCGATATTCAGTCTTGAATTTGACGCCAGCGAACTTGCTTCGAGGGAAGGGGATGTATATATTTCTCCCCCTTGCCGCAAGGCACTGAAAGGACTCAGGCAATTCGAGCCCTCCAGATTGCAACACCGCGCTACCGCCCGAATGGCGAAACTGGTAGACGCATGGGACTTAAAATCCCCCGCTCGTAAGGGCGTGCCGGTTCGATTCCGGCTTCGGGCACCATCTATTCCAAGGGCTTGCACGGGTTCACCGGGCAGGCCCTTTGTGTTTCCGCTTCGCTCATTCCCATTCTGCTCTGCCATTCACTGGGCGGTGTCCTTGCCTGCTCCAGCCTTTGCTCGCGGATCCTGCCTTCACCAGGCAGCCGCGAAGCGCTGTTCTTTGTTCATGAAAACAACTCGTCCGCGCCAGACAGGCTGTGTGCGAAGCCGTGGTTTACGCTGGAAAGGATGCACCACGGGAATTCAAACGGTCTCTCATCACGGATGGCTCAACATGAAACTGATTTTGGTTGTGCTGGTTGTCGGCCTGTTGGCGTGGAAGTTGTTCCCTGGATTACAGCCCTGGGTCGAGGCTCGGCTGCCGAATCCAAGAGTCGCCTCTACGGTCACGACAGCACCTGGAGTTGTTTCGGTTCCAATCAAGGTTTCAGCCCCCATCAAATGTGATGGACGCCAATATTGTTCGCAGATGACCTCATGCGCAGAGGCCAAACAGTTTCTGCAGCATTGCCCTGGAATGAGGATGGATGGCGATAACGACGGAATACCCTGTGAGTCGCAGTGGTGCTGGTGATCGCTCGCCGCCCGAAAGTTGCGGCGAAGCTGTTGGCCGGTCAGGGGCTGCTATCAAGACAGGTCGCTTTCAGTAGAGGAACTACCCGCGCAGTTCGTTAGAGCATGGGTAACGCTTGAGGAGTGCTAAGGTGAAATTAACCCACCTCATAGGACGGCCATCATGCGATACACCCTGTTCGACAACCAGAGAGACGTCATCATCCTGTTGGCGCGCATTCTTCTGATGATTCTTTTCATCATGTCTGGCTGGAGCAAACTGACCGGTTTTGAAGGCACGGTGGGCTATCTGGCCTCCCTCGGTGCCCCGGTACCGCCAGTGGCCGCAGCGGTGGCTGTGATCATGGAATTTTTTGTCGCCATCGTGCTGGTGCTGGGTTTCTACACCCGGCCACTGGCGTTCCTGATGGCCTTGTTCGTGTTCGGCACCGCGCTGATGGGGCACCATTTC
Source organism: Pseudomonas sp. NPDC089530 (assembly GCF_050280705.1). Classification (NCBI taxonomy): domain Bacteria; kingdom Pseudomonadati; phylum Pseudomonadota; class Gammaproteobacteria; order Pseudomonadales; family Pseudomonadaceae; genus Pseudomonas; species Pseudomonas sp. NPDC089530. The sequence continues at coordinate 16,280 of NZ_JBNNVU010000066.1, forward strand.
TGGACCATGGTTGATGCCGAACGCGCGGCCAACAGTGTCCAGTTCTTCAAGAACATGAGCATTGTCGGCGGAATGTTGCTGTTGAGCGTTACCGGCGCCGGCAAGTTCTCGGTGGATGGCCGCTGACGGCATTCAGGCCAGCGCCGTTCGCTTGAGTGCAGCGGCGCTGGAGTACCCCTCTCTTTTATTCCTTGGTTGAACTTCACCAGCGCACACCCCCAAGAAAATCTCGGTAGCGAGGCCGAGCACACTGGCTGTTGTGGAGCAGCGCGTGCCCGTTGGGTTTGGATGAGCCCAGCCCAGGCGATACACTTGCCCCGCCGAGCCTCAAGCAGGCTGAACCCGGACCAAGGAAGCGTTTCAGTGATTATTCAAAATGCACCCGCCAAGACACTCTCCTATGCGGAGCTTGCCAAGCTTGTCGAGCAGAAAAGGGCGGTGGAGCAGGTCAATCTGCTCGAAGCCAAGTTGAACCCAGGCTTTCTGGCCAAGCTCGAGGCTGCGCAAGAAAGTGCTGAGGCGCAGCAGGCAGCCCAACCGGTTTTTCCTATCGAAGCTTGATCGAACCCGCACATTGCTCCTCTTCAGCACAAGGATGAATCATGGGAATGTCTATCGCTAAGTTGGCTCGTCGCTTGATGGCCGCGGGTCTTGGTGTTGTCGTCATGGCCGGTGGTGCGCAGGCGCAAACCACGCCGCAGGCTGCCCAGGAAATAAAAGGCCTGCTGGACTTTGTCGAGCACAGCGAGTGCCGGTTCGTGCGTAATGGCACCGAGTATCCGGCGCCCCAGGCCCGGGAGCATCTGGAGAAGAAACTGAATTATCTCGAGGATAAGAACATGGTGAGCAGCGCGGAGGATTTCATCGAACTCGCCGCCACTAAAAGCAGCATGAGCGGCAAGGCTTATGAGGTGCGTTGCCCCACTGGAGCGCAACCGGCAGGCGTCTGGCTGAAGACCGAACTGCAGAGGCAGCGACAGCTTCATTGATTCAGGTTTCAAGTTGCAGAAAGCCCAGCCATCCGTTGGGCTTTTCCGTTTCTGGCAGGCTGAGAAAAGCCCGGACGGGCCGGGCTTCCATGCATCGAGTTGCGCCGTTACTCCGCCTTCGCGGCCTTGATGTCGGCGATGATCTGCTTGGCGATGGCCTGAACCTGCTTTTCGGTCATGGCGGACATCACGCCCTCCCATGCACTGGAGGTCGTGTTGTAGGTGCGGGTGCCGAGTTTGTTGCCCGATTTCATATCCACGAAGTCGACGCTCGAATTGACCCAGGCGTTGCCGGTCATCACGCCAGCGCCAAAACGAGCTCCCGGGCTAAGGAATCGGAAGTTCGAGACGTTCACCTGCATCAAGACTCCAGGTTGGGGGGCCGGGACAGTACTGGTCTCGGTGACTCGGTAGCCAACCAAGGCGGCCTCGGCCTGGAGCGAGTTCGCCCAAGTGCGTTGCAGCAGGCCCCAGTCTTCATTCGCCACGACCTTGTCATTGCCTTTGAAGGTAACGGCCAGGTTCTGCTTGGAAGCTTGCGCGATGCTGATGGTGTCGGAACCTCCACGCTCAACGGTGGCGGCACAGCCGGTCAGAAGGGACGTGGAGACCAGGCAAGCGAGCATAAGGTATTTCATCAATGTCCTTATTCAGGAGGGCAGGGGGAGGCGAGAGTAACGGCGAAACTGCGATATGTCCAAATGCCATCATCTTTCTGGATGGCTATCGCTCATGGCAGCGGATCAGCACGGGGCATTGCTCATGAGGTATTCCATCTGCCCGGTTTGCTCATCCCTCTGTTCATGGGTCACGACAAAGCCTTGCGCCAGGTAGAACCCGCAACTGGCCGTGTTGTTCTTGTAGACCCCCAGGTTCAATACGCTGCGCAGGGTTCTGGCATGGGCAAGCAATTGTTTGCCAAGCCCCTGACCCTGGCACTCGGGCGCGACGAATAGCGCGGCAAGCTGGTCGTCGTGCAGTGAGTAGAAGCCCAGCACCCTGGACGCCTGCTCGATGACGTAGGTCTGTGACGCCGGGAGGTAGAGGTCGCGCATAGTGTCGACCTGCGACTGCCAGAACCCGGCGTCGATAAAGTCGTGGGCTTGCAGCGAGGCCCTCAGCCAGATGTCCAGCACGGCATCCATGTCTTGCGGTTCAAAGGATCTGATCATGTTCATTCCGGTTTATAGGCAAGGCCTGTCAGGCTAAAAGCAGGCGCTTGCCGGTACAAGAGCCGGGCGTACGGAATGCATCAGAAGCGGGGGAGGCGACCGCCTGATCGAGGATCAGGCGGTCGTGGCCGGGTTCAGGGCCAGTCGCTCAGGAGACGTGCGGAATGTGATCGATAAACGCGATCCGCTCACCGTTGTAGAAGATTTCGATCGCGGTGTAATGCGTGGAGTTGGGAGGCAGCACCCGGGAGAACCTGGCTTGGGTGCAGGTGACTTGCTGAATCCAGTGTCCCGGCCTCTGGAACAGGTGCAGGTCCAGCAAGAGTATTGCCGGGTTGATTCCTTGCGGGACGCGCACCGTCAGATAGGCGGTGACGCCTGGATTGGCGACTTCAACGTCTCCTACTACATGAAGTTCGTCCGGTTTGGGTGGCATCGTGTCCAGCCAGGCATGCCAGTTTTTGCAGTTGATGATCATTTTTCCGTTCCTTGAGAAATGAAGCCCGAAGCTTGAAGTACTGCGGTTCCGTATGGCGCTTCGTGTGCCATCGAATCGAATGGCCGGCCCTCTGTATCCTCATGCGGGGCGCAATATGGCCGGAAATCCCATGTGTAGGTGTAGATGAGGAACGGGGAGCGACGCCTGGGGCTGGACGAATGGCACTGCCAGGAGTCGATCGGCAATCGGGAGGGCCTTGCCTGGTAATCTGGCGAGCGAAGCAGGTTTAGCGGAAAGCAGGTACTAAAAAGCCCGGCGCTGGGCCGGGCTTTTTAGCGAGGAGGGCGCTGACTGCCTGATGGTTTGATAGCGCATCGGCAGGAGCAAAATACGCCGGCCTTAGCGATCGTTCTTGGTCGTGGAGTCGGCCGCGTTGCTCAAGCCTTTTGCGTTGTGGTCGCCTGGCGTAGTGCCCGAGATCGCGGTGGCTTTTGCCAGGCCGCGGGTATCCTTGGAGTGGGCGATGCCAGAAGTGGCCTGGCCATGGCCATTGCTGTCATTACGGATGCTGCCGTAATGATTGCCTGTTGTGCCGTGGCTGCGCACGGCCTTGCCGGCCGGGTCGCTTTTCAGTCCGGTGCTGTGGCTTTTGCTGTTGGCCTCTCCCAAATGGCCACTGGCTAGTCCGCCATGAGTGCCACCATTGCCAGCGCTGTTTCCGCCGCCATGGCCGCCGCCGTTACCCGCACCGTTTCCGCCGCCATGACCTCCACCGTTGCCACCGCCATTGCCGCCACCATGGCCACCACCGTCTTTTGCATAAACGGACAAAGGCGCAGCGGCCAGCATCATTACGCACGTCACGACAGCCACTAGATTCTTTTTCTTTAAAAGCATGATTGCTTCCATCGATGAGGAGAGGTTTGCACGAACTCAGACGCAACTTGCTGTCTATAGTTCGAGTGACATGACGAATGGCACAGTGGCTGGACCCAAGCAGAGGACTGCACAGATGACGACTCGTTCGGTTGTAGCTGTTTTGACAAGCGCCGCGCTTTTGCTCGGCTCGACTGCCCTGCAGGCGGACCCGGGGAACGGCAAGGGAAATCCCCATGGCAACCAGGGCGGGCACGGCAATAAAGGTCATCAGTCTCAGGACTACAGGCAAGGCGGTCCGCAGGTCGATATTGGTGGTATCCGGGTGATCATTGGCGACAGCCGTGACTACTGGTCGCCCGGTCCGGCCCTGCCGCCCGGCATTCAGAAAAACCTCGCCCGAGGTAAACCGCTGCCGCCGGGTATCGCCAAGAAGCTGGACAGTCGAATGCTGGGCAGGTTGCCGCGCTATGACGGCTATGAATGGCAGCAGGCGGGGACCGATCTGATCCTGGTCGCCCTCGCAACGGGGCTCATCTATGAAGTCCTGCACGACGCCCTGGACTGATATTCCGCTCCAGACCCTTTCGGAACAAAAGCCCGGTGCAAGACCGGGCTTTGCTTGTCCCGACAACTTGTCCGCCTGCCGATGTTTCCCTTCTTCTTTTATTGCCAGTCCGGCGTCCACCTTGGGCGGCATTGCAGCGTGATCTGATTCTTGAGTGGTGGCTTTCGGATGTGTCTTAGGGACGCTGATTTTGCCCCGTTCTAAGGTTGCAGCGTTCGCCTGGTGTGCGTTCCTGTCGGCACCGTTGTCGCGCCTGGGTGGTTCGGCAACTCGGAAAAGCCGGGGCGACAGGGCAGAGGTCGAGACCTGGGTCGCGGCCTCGGACAGAACCGATCCGGACGTTTGCATTCACTTAAAGGAATAAACAATGCCTCCTCAAAATGTGGGTAAGTTCTTCGAATTTCGCGCCAGGGTTTCCGCTTCCAGCTGGAACATCGATCCCGATAACGGCCCGGGCGGGATTGCCGCCTTTGGCGCGCCGCGCCGTCGCTCCAGCGGTTTGGAGCAGGTGGTCGAGCTGGGTACATTGAGCGTCGATTCGATTCAGGCCGGCGGCAGCGCCCCTCGGTTTTTCAGCATCGAACTGGACCAGGAACGGCTCAAGGGCAGGAAAAAGATCCAGGTTTACTTCGATGGCATCACCAGTGATGGGGTGACCCTGATGAATGACCATGAGAGCGCCAGTTCCGCTCGCAATGTCGGGGTCCAACTGCTGGACCTCAGCGGCAAGGTGATGCGCCTGGGTAGCGAAGGCTGCGTCGAATACCCGGTGCTGGCATCCGGGGTCAGCCTGTCTTTCGCGGCCAGGCTGGTCAGTGCCAGCAGGCCTGTGGTGGCCGGTGAGTTTTCCGCGCTTGCGGAATGCGTGATCATTTATGACTGATCGCAGGCAAGCGGCTCGCACAGTCGTTCAGGGGTGGTGGTTTCATCGGGCGCGGAGAAGAGGTGAGTGGTGACTTTTTACTGGCGCCAACAAGATGGCGATTCTGCCATCCCCTGAAAAAATATGTGGTTATTTAAGGGGTTAGAGAAAATTTAGGGTAAAAATAACCTCAAATATATTGTTACAAGTTCTCATTGGCGATAAGATAGCCCCGCGTTCACCTACCACGGTTTATGCATTTTTAGCCCCAAGTGTCCATCAGCTGCTTGGGCTTTTTTTTGCCTGAAATTTGCCTTTTCGCCCTCTATCGCGGACTGCCAGCCCCTCATCAGGTGTATTTCCCTGCGCTACGGCAAGGCAAAAAAAAGCCCGCGGGGAGCGGGCCAATAGTTGAATGAGCAGGGTGAAATCTACCCGATCGACGCTGGCTTCACCGTGAAAGAAATTTCATCCGGCAGTGCTCGCCATCGAGGTCCCCCAGGCCGACTGCCGGCAGGCGAAAGCGGCTCAATAACCGCCTCCCATACCGCCCATACCGCCCGTGCCACTGCCGGAGGATCTGGCTCTCTGCTGGGCACTGCTCCACTCGGCGCAGGTGATGAAACTGGTGTGATCGACTTTGCCGTTGCCATCGAAGCTGACATTGAATGGCTGCCGGCGACCCCCCTGGGTGAACACATAGTCGAAGCAGGTTCCGAGCTCGACGGTGCGCGGGGTGACGGACACAGGCTCGCCGCCGATCTGCCGGACCTGTTCCTGGGTCATGCCGGTTTCGACTTTCGCCACCAGCGGCTGATTGCGGTAGACGTGGGAGTTGGTGGTGCAGCCGGCGACAGCCGACAGCAGGGCGATCATGACGATCAGTGGTGCGTTCATGGCTGGGCTCCCGAGGCGACGTCGCGAAGAGATTCCTGGGCGCCTCAGTTGAATTAAAGGCGAGTTCCGGGTGCGACGAGCAGTATTCGAGAAGGGCGGGGCGAAGGGAGCGCAGATAAACAAAAAGCCCGCGTGGGCGGGCCTTTTGCAGATGGGGAGCTGATCCTTCAGCTGCAGCCAGTGTGCGCCTGCGCCATGGCCCAGGCAACGGCCGGGCGACGAAACGCAGGTCACCGCCCGGGCTGATAACACCGCTTCCTCTTAGGCTCGGGCCAACCTTTCAAAACGCCATAAGCCCCCGAAAAATTCGGGCCTTTGGCCAGCTTCCGGCAATCGGTTTCAACGTGGGGAGACGCTAGCTGGATGTGCAGGACTGGTAGCAGAACAGCATCAGCGTGGCGGCTTCTTTGCTGCCCTATGGCCGGATACATGACAGGGCGCTGCCGTTCGTCAGCTGCCTTGCACCCTGTGCGCAAATGGTTCTCTTATGGAGAGGTGCCATCGTTGTCAGGAGGTATTCATGAGTACGAACAGACCCACTGGCCCACGTTCATCCGAGCATGCCTCCGGCAAGGACGAACTCGGATTCGACCCCGATTCCCCGGACCTCGCCGATCCGCAGGTGGACCCCATAGGTCCGGCGAAAGCGCCGAGGGATAAACCGTCGCAGACATCATCCAGGTCCAGGGCGTATGACCCCTTGGCCGATCTGAAACTCAGGTAGACCTGGGCGGGCCATTCCAGTGGCCAGGCGTAGGGCGATGGATGGGACTCCAGCTGTCGCCGACCGGGTGTAAGGTGGTTCGCGACACCCGCGGACGAGCTCTAGCGAAAGGGAGGTGAATATGAGCGTTCCAATGCTGAACAAGATGCACATGAACGGTTATGACGTCGTCAGCGTCAACAGCGGCCCCTGGCGGGTCTGCACCCAGGGCGACCGCCTGGGTTCCTTCGGCACCCGGGAAGAAGCCCTGGCCTATGCGGCAGCCTTGCCGGCGCGCAAGACCAAGGCCGCGCGAGTGGCCAATACCCGATAACCCCTCGGACCCGACCCGACAGCCTGGCGAATACCCAGGCTGCCGGGTTTTCTTTTGCCCGCGGGGCGGCGACCGATCCCGCCCGCTGCTTCGCGGGCAGGGTGCCCTTGGCATGAGCTTGCAGCCGCCGCGGCAGGGTCTGTTACCATCGCGTTTTTTTGCGACCCCGCCCGTGCTCCGGGCGACGGCGTCGCGCCGGTCAAAGGAGAATGCCGTGATTATCACTACCACCCAGGCGATCGAGGGGCGGGAGATTGCCCAGTACCTGGATATCGTGAGCGCCGAGTCCGTGCAGGGGATCAACGTCGTGCGCGACATCTTCGCCGGGCTGCGCGACTTTTTCGGTGGGCGTTCCCAGACCCTGGAGCGGGCGCTGAAGGAAGCTCGGGTGCAGGCGACCGATGAGATCAAGGAACGGGCGCGGGACCTGCGCGCGGATGCGGTGGTCGGCCTGGACTACGAGATCAGCATGCCGAGCAGCCGCGGCGGGATGGTGGTGGTCTTCGTCACCGGCACCGCCGTCAGGCTCAAGTAACGCAAGCCGTTGCCCGAGTCAGCAAGCCCCGCCCTGTGCGGGGCTTTTTTATGCCTGGCCTGGCTGTTGGGTCGTAAGCCGGCCTTTGGCGACGCCCATAAAAAAGACCCACCGGGGGAACGGTGGGCCAGTCGGGAGTATTCAATGTGCCCGGACCACTCTAGCCAAGGTGGGGCGGATGCACAGTGAAAGAAATTTCATCATGGGCGTTCCTCCTCCAGTCGCCAGCCCGCCGGCGTCCATCGCAGGTGGTGGCTGGGCGCCATGGCGGCGAGGAACTCGCGGTCGTGGGACACCGCCAACAGGGCGCCCGGGAAGTCGCGCAGGGCGCTCTCGAAAGCCTCCACCGATTCCAGATCCAGGTGGTTGGTCGGCTCGTCCAACAGCAGCAGTTTGGCCGGCGTGTCGCGCCACAGGGCGATCGCCAGCGCGGCCTTGAGGCGTTCGCCGCCGCTGAGCCGGCCGCAGGGCTGGACGACGCGCTGGGCGTCGAGTTGCAACTGCGCCAGGCGGCTGCGCAGCAGGCCTTGCTCCTGGGGTTTGTCGGGGGCGCCCAGGTGCTCGAGGATCGAACGTTGCGGATCGAGCAGCGCCAGGCGCTGGTCCAGACAGGCGCTGGGCACCCGTACTGCGCAGGTGCCGCTCGCGGGCTGGAGCTCGCCGGCGAGCAGTTTCAGCAGGGTGGATTTGCCGCAGCCGTTGGGCCCGCTGACGGCGATGCGCATGGGCCCGGTGAGCGTGAGATCGAGGTAGCTGGACTCGGCATCGGGTGGCAGCCACGGCAGCTGCGCCCGGCTCAGGCACAGCACCTGTTGCCCCTGGGGCACCGCGGTGCCGGGCAGGGTCACCAGGGTGGGCGTATCCGGCGGCACCCGGGCATAAGCATCGCGTACCTGCTGGTCCAGGCTGTCCTTGTGGTGCTGCTGGCGATGGCGCACCTGGCCCATGATGTCCCGCGCCGCGCCTTTGATCTTCACCCGCTCGAAGCTGGCGATATTGGCGGTCTCGGCATAACGCCGGGCGCCGGCGGCATGGCGCTGGATGGTGTCGTGTTCGCGTTGCAGGCGTTTCTGCGCGCGGCTGCGCTCGGTGCGGGCGTGTTCCAGGGCCGCCCGGGCCGCGCCGTGCTCGGCCTCGCGCTGGGCGCGGAACGCCGCGTAGTTGCCGCCGTAGACCCGCGCGCCTTGCGGGGTGAGTTCGACGATGCGCTGCACCTGGGCCAGCAGTTGGCGGTCATGGCTGATCAGGATCAGCCCGCCGCGCCATTGCCGCAGTTGTGCCTGCAGCCATTGGCGACCGGCGGCGTCGAGGTGGTTGCTGGGCTCGTCGAGTATCAGCAACTCGGCGTCGCTGAGCAGGGCGCCGATCAGTGCGAGACGCGCCCGTTGCCCGCCGCTCAGGCGGGCGGCCGGGGCCTCGGGGCAGACGCCATCGAGACCGGCGTCGTCCAGCAGCCGGCGCAGGCGATCGCCCAGGTCCCAGCGCTCATCGATCTGCGTCAGGTCGGCGATCGACGCCTGGCCGGCGGCCAGTCGTTCCAGGGCGGCCAGGGCCTCGGCCACGCCCGCCACCTCGGCGACGCTGTGTCCGTCTTCCGCCAGCTGTTCCTGGGCGACATAGGCCACACGGGCGAAGCGGGCGACGCTGCCCGAGGAGGGTGAAAGTTCGCCGGCGATCAGGCGTGCGAGCACGCTCTTGCCGCTGCCGTTGCGCCCGACGATGCCGGTGGGCAGCGCATCGAACGTCAGGTCGAGGGCGTCGAACAGGGTTTCGCCATGGGCGAACTGGAAAGTCAGCTGGTTCAGGCAAACCAGCGCGGGTAGCCGGGTGACGTGAGTCATCAGCACCTCCGGAAAATGTCGAAAAGGCCAACAAGCGCTGCGAGGCGGCTTGTCGCGAATACATTTTGGGAAGGCTTAGTTGTTCACGTCGGCAGTCGTCCGGTGACGGGGAAGGGCGGCTAGCCTAACGCGCGGCTGGGCCGGATGACAACCCGCGGTGTGCTGGGGAGTGCCGCCGCGGGGCTCAGGCGAGCACCGCCACTGCCTTGATCTGCGCCCAGAGTTGCTGGCCCCGGTGCAGTTCCAGCTGGTCGCGGGAATAGCGGGTGATCCGCGCCAGCAATGGGCTGCCGGCAACGTCCAGGCGCACCAGGACATGGGCGGCGTTATCGGCGGGGATTTCGCCGCTGACCGTCACCGGCAGGCGGTTGAGGATGCTGCTGTGTTCGCCGGCTTGCAGGCTGAGGCTGACGTCCCGGGCCTGGACCTTGAAGCGCAGCTGCTTGCCGATGGCCATCGGGGCATGGGCGACCCGGATCCGCAGCTGACTGTTGGGCAGTTGCACGGCGAGCAGCTGGTAACCCGCGTCGTAGTGGCTGACCTGGCCTTCGATCACCACCCCGGCGTCGTCGCCCAGGGCCAGAGGCAGGTCGAGGCGCGCCAGGGTTTCGCCGATCGGCCCGCTGGCCAGGGCGCGGCCGTTGTCCAGCAGGACGATATGGTCGGCCAGGCGCGCCACTTCATCCTGGGAGTGGCTGACGTACAGTACCGGGATTTCCAGCTCGTCGTGCAGGCGTTCGAGGTAGGGCAGGATTTCGTTTTTGCGCTTGCTGTCCAGGGCTGCCAACGGCTCGTCCATCAGCAGCAGGCGAGGGCTGGTCAGCAGCGCGCGGGCGATGCCGATGCGCTGGCGCTCGCCGCCGGACAGGTGGTGCGGCTGGCGCTGCAGCAGATGGCCGATGCCCAGCAGTTCGGTGGCGTGGTCCATGTCGACCCGGCGCTGGGCGCGCGGGATGCGCTTGAGGCCGAACTCCAGGTTGGCCTGCACCGAGAGGTGGCTGAACAGGCTGGCTTCCTGGAACACGTAACCCAGGGCGCGCTTGTGCGGCGCCACGAACACGTGGCGCTCGCTGTCCTGCCAGACCTCGTCGTTGATCCGCACCAGGCCCTGTTCGGCCCGCTCCAGGCCGGCGATGCAGCGCAGGCAGGTGGTCTTGCCGGAACCGGAGTGTCCGTACAGTGCGGTGATGCCACGGCCCGGCAACGCCAGGTCCAGGTCGAGGGTGAAGCTTGGGTAGGCGCGCTTGAGGCGCACGTGGATCGATGCACTCATGGCTCAACTCCAGCCGGCGCGGGTATTGCGGCTGGAGTGCAGCGCCAGCAACACCAGGAACGAGAACACCAGCATGGCAGCGGCCAGCCAGTGGGCCTGGGCGTATTCCAGGGCTTCGACATGGTCGTAGATCTGTACCGAGACCACCCGGGTCTTGTCGGGAATATTGCCGCCGATCATCAGCACCACGCCGAACTCGCCGACGGTGTGGGCGAAGCCGAGGATGGCGGCGGTGATGAACCCCGGCCGGGCCAGCGGCAGGATCACGCTGAAAAAAGTGTCCCAGGGATTGGCGCGCAGGGTCGCCGCCACTTCCAGCGGCCGGGTGCCGATCGCCGCGAAGGCGTTCTGCAGCGGTTGCACCACGAAGGGCATGGAATAGATCACCGAGCCGATCACCAGGCCGCTGAAACTGAAGGTCAGGGTGCCCAGGCCGAGGGCCTTGGTGAGCTGGCCGATAGAACCGCTGGGGCCGAGGGCGAGCAGCAGGTAGAAGCCGATCACCGTCGGCGGCAGCACCAGGGGCAGGGCGACGACGGCGCCGACCGGCCCCCGCAGCCAGGAGCGAGTGCGCGACAGCCACAACGCAATCGGCGTGCCGATGATCAACAGGATCAGGGTCGTCAGCGACGCCAGTTGCAGGGTCAGCCAGATGGCGGAAAAGTCGGCACTCGATAGGGGCATTTAGCGTTGGTAACCATAGGATTGGATGACAGCCGCGGCTTTCGGTCCCTTGAGGTAGTCAACCAGCGCCTGGGCTGCCGGGTTGTCCTTGCCTTTGTCGAGGATCACCGCGTCCTGTTTGATCGGGTCGTGCATCTGGGCCGGGACTATCCAGGCCGAGCCGCTGCTGACTTTGCCGTCTTTGTAGATCTGCGACAAGGCGACAAAGCCCAGTTCGGCGTTGCCGGTGGAGACGAACTGATAGGCCTGGGTGATGTTCTGGCCTTCGACGATCTTGGCCTTGACCTGATCGGTCAGGCCCAGCTTGGCCAATACCTGGGTGGCGGCCAGGCCGTAAGGCGCGGCTTTCGGGTTGGCGATGGACAGGTGCTGGTACTGGTTGTCCTTGAGCACCTGGCCCTTGCTGTCGACGTAGCCGTCCTTGGCCGACCACAGCGCCAGGGTGCCGATGGCGTAGGTGAAGCGTGAGCCCTTGACGGTGGCGCCTTCGCTTTCCAGCTTGGCCGGGGTGCTGTCGTCGGCGGCGAGGAACACTTCGAACGGTGCGCCGTTCTTGATCTGGGTATAGAACTGCCCGGTGGCGCCATAGGCGGCCACCAGCTTGTGCCCGGTGTCTTTCTCGAAATCGGCGGCGATGGCCTGGATCGGCGCGGTGAAGTTGGCGGCGACCGCTACCTGGACTTCAGCCGCCTGGGCCGAACCGAAAGCGCAGAGCGCGAGCAAAGTGGCAAGGCACGTCGGGGCAACACCTGAGAAACGAAGGTTCATGAACAGCTCCATGGGCGAAGGTACATCGGGGGTGGGGGAATCGCTGTATACGGAAATATATAGCGAATCGCCGGCGAACGGAACTGCGAAGGTTGTGGCGGCTTGAGGGAAAAACGCCGCGAACACAGTCGCGGCGTGTGGGGGTCAGCGGCGGGTCAGTTGGGCCAGGACCTGCTCGGCCAGGGTGCGGGTCAGCTCGAAGGCCGGCAGTTCCCGGCCCAGGCGCAGGGCCTGGCCGGCCCAGAGGTTGGCGAAGCCGGCTTCGTCCTTGGCGCGCAACGGCATCAGCGCCCCGCCCGCCAGGGGGAAGGCCGGGGCCAGCGGGCTGATCGGGCCGATCTCGCGCATCACCCGGTTGACGATGCCCCGTGCCGGGCGGCCGGTGAACAGGTTGGTCAGGGCGGTCTGGCTGTCCTTGGCGGTGCGCAGGGCCTGGTGGTGGGCGGCGCTGACCTTGGCTTCCGGGGTGAACAGGTAGGCGGTGCCCAGTTGCGCCGCCGAGGCGCCGAGGGCGAAGGCCGCGACAATGCCGCGGGCGTCGCCGATGCCGCCGGCGGCGATCACCGGCACCTTCACCGCATCGACGATCTGCGGCACCAGGGCCATGGTGCCGACCTGGGTGTTCAAGTCGTCGCTGAGGAAGATCGGGCGATGGCCGCCGGCTTCATTGCCCATGGCGATGATCGCGTCGCAGCCATGCCGTTCCAGCCACACGGCTTCGTCGACGGTGCTGGCCGACGACAGGATCTTCGCCCCGGTGGCCTTGACCCGCGCCAGCATGGCTGGCTCCGGCAGGCCGAAGTGGAAGCTGACGATTTCCGGGCGCAGTTCTTCCACCAGTTCGCAACTGACCAAGTCAAAAGGCGCTCGGCTGCTGACCGGCGTGGGAGCATCGAAGTCGACGCCCAGCTCGCGGTAGTAGGGCTCCAGGGCGGCCTTCCAGCGCGCGGCGCGCTCGGCATCGGGGGGCGGCATCTGGTGGCAGAAGAAGTTCAGGTTCAGCGGCGCGGTAGTGCCCTGGCGGATGGTCTGGACTTCCTGGCGAATCTGTTCGGGGGTGAGCATCGCGCAGGGCAGGGAGCCCAGGCCACCAGCCCTGGCGACGGCAATCACCATGGCCGCGGTGGTCGCTCCGGCCAGGGGGCCTTGAATGATCGGCAGTTGAATGCCCAGCAGGTCGAGAATGCGGGTGTCAGGCCATTGGCTCATTGGAGTGATTCTCCGGCATCGAGGGATATCGAGGGATAGAAACGGCAACCCGGAGGTTGTATCAGGAGAGAGCCGATCAAGGCCAGTCGACTTTGGCCGCGGTGCTGAAATTTCCAGCGGGGCGTAGTGGCTACGACAAAAAGAACATGGCTTTTTCCCGTCCGGGCTGGGAAGGTGGGCACCTTTGTAACCTGAAGCTCAAGTTCACGGCCCGCGCATGGGCCTATCGGGAGGCAGTCATGTTCAACGCTATCTTGATCGAGAAAGACGACACCGGTTATCGCGCGGCGCTGCGCAAGATCGATGAGGCGCAACTGCCCGAGGGCGACGTGACGGTGCGGGTCGCCTACAGCACCCTGAACTTCAAGGACGCCCTGGCCATCACCGGCAGCAGCCCGGTGGTGCGCCAGTTCCCCATGGTGCCGGGGATCGACCTGGCGGGAACGGTGGAGTCCAGCAGCCACCCGGACTATGAGGTCGGCGATCAGGTGCTGCTCAATGGCTGGGGAGTGGGCGAAGGGCATTGGGGCGGTCTGGCGCAAAAGGCCCGGCTCAATGGCGACTGGCTGATTCCCTTGCCCCAGGCCTTCAGCGCGGCCGAGGCCATGGCCATCGGTACGGCCGGCTACACGGCGATGCTTTGCATCCTGGCGCTGGAGCGCAACGGCGTGACTCCGGAGCAGGGCGAGGTACTGGTCACCGGGGCCAACGGTGGGGTCGGCAGTTTCGCCATTGCCCTGCTGGCCCGGCTCGGTTACCGGGTGGTGGCCTCCACCGGCCGCCCTGGGGAGCAGGACTACCTCAAGCGCCTGGGCGCCCACGAGATCATCGATCGCGCCAGCCTGTCCGCGCCGGGCAAGCCGTTGGCCAGGGAGCGTTGGGCGGCGGTGGTCGACTCGGTGGGCAGCCACACCTTGGCCAATGCCTGCGCCAGCACCCGGGCCAATGGCACCGTGGCTGCCTGCGGGTTGGCCCAGGGCATGGATTTCCCGGCTACGGTGGCGCCCTTCATCCTGCGCGGGGTGACCCTGGCCGGGATCAACAGCGTGACCCAGCCCAAGGTCCGGCGGATCGAGGCCTGGCAGCGTTTGACCTGCGACCTGGACCCGGCCCTGCTGACCCTGATCAGCCACGAAATCGGCCTCGGCGACGCCATCGACGCGGCGTCGCGCCTGCTGGCCGGCGAGTTGCGCGGGCGCGTGGTGGTGAATGTGAATCGCTGATACCTTGCCTGTCAGTCCAATAGATAGACGCCAGAACGGAGGGCGAAGCATGGATGTAAAACGGCGAGAGGTTCAGCCTTTCAGCGTATCGGGCTTGCAGGTGCGCACCTGCAATGCCGACGAACAAAAAACCGACAGCGCGCGGATCGGGCCGATGTGGGAGCGGTTCTTTGTCGAGGGCCTGTTCGACAGCATCGG
>NZ_JBNNVU010000067.1:0-30449 GCF_050280705.1 Pseudomonas sp. NPDC089530
GGTCGCGAACCGACCCCGGAAGAGCTGGGCGAACGCATGGAAATGCCTGAGGACAAGATCCGCAAGGTACTGAAGATCGCCAAAGAACCGATCTCCATGGAAACCCCGATCGGTGATGACGAAGACTCCCATCTGGGCGACTTCATCGAAGACTCGACCATGCAGTCGCCAATCGATGTCGCCACCGTTGAGAGCCTCAAAGAAGCGACTCGTGAAGTACTCTCCGGCCTCACCGCCCGTGAAGCCAAGGTACTGCGCATGCGTTTCGGTATCGACATGAATACCGACCACACCCTTGAGGAAGTCGGTAAGCAGTTCGACGTTACCCGTGAGCGGATTCGTCAGATCGAAGCCAAGGCATTGCGCAAGCTGCGCCACCCGACAAGAAGCGAGCATCTGCGCTCCTTCCTCGACGAGTGATACCAAGACCCCCAGCCCTGCTGGGGGTTTTGCTTTGTGCAGTTTAAATTCCCCGCGCCTCACTTCCTCCGGATTGCCCGTCTACACTCGAAACATTCCCCGTGCCATAACGAGACTGTTATGCCCAGACTGCCGACCGTGCTTGTGCTGTCGCTGCTCGCCTGGGCTGCAACGGCTGACGCACTGACTCTCAGCGATGAAGAGCAGGCCTGGCTTTCAGCCCATCAGGAACTGCGCCTGGGGGTCGACGCTTCATGGCCTCCCTTCGAGTATCGCGATGAGGAGGGACGCTACCAGGGCCTCGCGGCGGACTACATCCACCTGATTCAGGATCGCCTGGCGATCAAGCTCAAGCCGATAGAGCCCGCCAGCTGGAGCGAGGTGCTCGCAACCGCAAAGAAGGGCAATCTGGACCTGCTGCCCGGCATCATGTCGACCCCGGAACGACAGAATTACCTGGCCTTCACCCGACCCTACCTCGACTTCCCCATTGTGATCCTGGCCCATAAGGGTGGCGCGCAACCCGGCAAGCTCCAGGACCTGTACGGCCTGAAGATTGCGGTCGTGGAAAATTACGCCCCCCATGAGTTGCTGCGCACCTACCATCCCGACCTGAACCTGGTCGCCCTGCCCAATGTGAGTTCGGCCTTGCAGGCGCTTGCCCTCAACCAGGTCGATGCGGTGGTTGGCGATCTGGCGTCCAGCGTCTGGAGCCTGCGGCAGCTGAAGCTCGACGGGCTCTATGTCAGCGGTGAAACCCCCTACCGCTATCAACTGGCCATGGGCGTACCCCGCGACAGCAAGATACTGGTGGGTATTCTCGACAAGGTGCTGGCGGACATCAGCCCGGCGGAGGTCAATGAAATCCAGCAGCGCTGGGTAGGTAATGTCCTCGACCATCGTTCGTTCTGGTCGGACCTTCTGTTCTATGGCCTGCCAGGGCTGCTACTGCTGTTCGTCGTGCTGGCGGTGGTGATCCGCATCAATCGCCGACTGAGCTCCGAAATCGCCCGGCGCGTGGCCCTGGAACAGGAACTGCGCACCAGCGAATACCACTACCGCGGCCTGGTCGAAAGCCTTTCGGCCATCGCCTGGGAAGCCCGTATCAGCGACTTCACCTACAGCTACGTGTCACCCCACGCCGAGCAACTGCTGGGCTACCCCCTTTCGCACTGGCTGATCCCCGGGTTCTGGAAAAACATCATCCACCCCGCCGACCTGACCCGCGCCCAGAGCTTCTGCGACCACGAACTCCAGGCCGGGCGCGATCACAGCCTCGATTATCGGGTGATCACCGCGGATGGCCGCTGCCTGTGGGTCCGCGACATCGTCAGCCTGATCGAGCACGGACACGAGCCGGTCATGCGCGGGTTGATGATCGACATCAGCGAAACGAAACGCACCGAAGAGGCCCTGCAGCTTTCGGAGCAGAAATTTGCCTCGGTGTTCCAGCAGTGCCCTGACATTCTGGTCATTGCCCGCCTTGCGGATGGCTGCCTGCTGGAGGTCAACGAGGCGTTCGAGGAGCAGATCGGCCTGAGTGCCGCGCAGGTCATCGGCCAGACGGCCACCGAGCTCAACATCTGGGGCATCCAGGGCGTAGGCCCCGGGCTGCTGCAGCGCTTGCAGGCCGGCAGCATCCGCAACCTGGAGATGCCCTTTCGGCGCAGCAACGGCCAGCTGTTCACCGGCCTGATCTCCGCCGAACCCTTCGACCTCGACACCACCCCCGCCCTGGTCGTGGTGGTACGCGACATCAGCCAGCTGAAGGAAACCCAGCAGCAGCTGCAAACCTCCGAAGAAAAGTTCGCCAAGGCGTTTCACGCCTCGCCGGACGGCCTGCTGCTCAGTCGCCAGCGCGACGGCCTGCTGATCGAGGTCAACGAGGGCTTCAGCCGCATCACCGGCTTCAACAGCGCCATGTCCGTCGACCGCTCCACCCTGGACCTGGGCATCTGGGTCAACCTGAACGAACGCCGGCAGATGCTCGACCTGATGCAGCGGGACGGCTTCGTGCGCGACTTCAGCTGCCATATTCGCCGCAATGACGGGCAGATCCGCCTCTGTGAGCTGTCCAGCCGGCCGCTGCCGATCGGCGACGAAGATTGCATGCTCACCATCGCCCGCGACATCACCGAGCGCCACCTGATGCAGGAGAAGCTGCAACAGGCCGCCACGGTGTTCGAGAGCACCGCTGAAGGTGTCCTGATCACCGATACCCGGCAGCACATCAGCGCGGTCAACCGGGCGTTCACCGAGATCACCGGCTACAGCGAGAGCGAAGCCCTGGGCCACACTCCTCGCCTGCTGGCCTCCGGCCTGCATGACAGCGCCTTCTATGCCGCCATGTGGCACCAGTTGACCGCCGAAGGTCATTGGCAGGGGGAGATTTCCAATCGACGCAAGAATGGCGAGCTGTACCCCAGTTGGCTGACCATCAGCGCGGTGCGCAACAAAGACCGGTTCGTCACCCACTTCGTCGCGGTGTTCGCCGATATCTCCAGCCTCAAGCACGCCCAGGCCAAGCTCGATTACCAGGCGCACCATGACCCGTTGACTGGCCTGCCGAATCGCACCCTGTTCGAAAGCCGCCTGCTCACCGCGCTCAACAACCAGCAGGAGCATGGCGGCCAGGGCGCGGTGCTGTTCCTCGACCTGGACCGCTTCAAGCACATCAATGACAGCCTCGGCCATCCGGTCGGCGACCTGCTGCTCAAGGGCATTGCGGTGCGCTTGAAAGAACAATTGCGGGATATCGACACCGTCGCCCGCCTGGGTGGGGACGAGTTCATCATCCTGCTGCCCGGCCTACAGCAGCCGAGCGACGCCGACCATATCGCCGACAAGCTGCTGAACTGTTTCAGCGCCCCGTTCCAGGCCGGGGAGCATGAGTTCTTCATCAGCGCCAGCATCGGCACCAGTCTCTACCCCCGGGACGGTTGCGACGTGGCCACGCTGATCAAGAATGCCGACGCCGCCATGTATCGCTCCAAGGCCAAGGGCCGCAACCGGGTCGAAAGCTACACCCGTGATCTGACCGCCCAGGCCAGCGAGCGCGTGGCCCTGGAGCATGAACTGCGGCGTGCCATCGAACGCAACGAGCTGTATCTCTACTACCAACCCAAGATCAGCCTTCGTGACCAGATGCTGGTGGGCGCCGAAGCGCTGATTCGCTGGCACCACCCGACCTTCGGCGATGTCCCCCCCGAGCACTTCATCCCCTTGGCCGAAGAGAACGGCATGATTCTGCAGATCGGCGACTGGGTGCTGGAACACGCCTGCCAGCAGCTGCGCGCCTGGAATGAGTGCTACGAGAGCTTCGGCCCGCTCTCGGTCAATCTCGCCGGAGCCCAGTTGCGCCAGCCGAACTTGCTGGGGCGAATCGAGCAACTCTTGAAGGACAACCGCCTCAAACCCGGCTTCCTACAGCTGGAGATCACCGAAAACTTCATCATGAGCCAGGCTGAGGAAGCCCTGGAGGTCCTGCACCAACTCAAGCGCCTGGGGGTGCAGCTGGCCATCGACGATTTCGGCACCGGCTATTCGTCCCTGAGCTACCTCAAGCGCCTGCCGCTGGACTTCCTGAAGATCGATCAGTCATTCGTCTGCGGCCTGCCCGATGACCCCCACGACGTGGCCATCGTCCGAGCCATCATCGCCCTGGGCCGCAGCATGCAATTCACCGTGATCGCCGAAGGCGTGGAAACCCATGACCAGCAAGTGTTCCTCGGCCACGAAGGCTGCGAGCAGATCCAAGGCTACGTCATCAGCCTGCCCCTGAGCGCCGACGAATTCGCGGCAACCTTCCTGCGCCTTCCCGTTTCGGATTATTCGGATAGCACAGCCGAGAAACCGTCGTTATAATCCGCGGCCTACTGAGGGCCTATAGCTCAGTCGGTTAGAGCAGAGGACTCATAATCCTTTGGTCCACGGTTCGAGTCCGTGTGGGCCCACCAACTTGAAAGCCGCGCATTGCGCGGCTTTCGCGTATCTGAATGCTGCCCCCCATCGATTTGGCCGCCAGGCCGGTACAGAACCGATAGCCCCACCCAAGAAATCAGACCTGCCGCACAACTATTGAACCCCATGATGGTCATAGCTGCGCGGAAGCCATTCTTGACCTTTACTGGGTCATAGACTGGGCTTCTGCCTTTCCCTGACGTGATGCACGCTACTTGAGCCACCCCATAAATAATCAGAGTGGCCTGATGAGTCGGACATAGCAGATGAAAGTACTACCTACGGCGCCTTCACTTGGCCAGGTAACGGGATTCGCGCGTTGCCGAAATATCCAGCAGGGCCCGGTTTTTATCATTGCATCCGGTGGGTCGGCGAAGGACTTCCCCATCGAAGCCTTTGCGAACACTCCGATGATTACCATGAACGGGGCCATCTCGATGTTCCTCGGGACCGGTATACAGCCCTTTTTCTATGCCTGTAGCGACACCAGCTTTTCCCTCCAGCAACCCGAGCTCTTTGCCCAGGCGATGGCTATCAGCCAGCGTGTGGTGCTCTGGGAAGAACATGCCCGTACGATTCCAACCCAGCCTCAAGGCGAACTGTATCTATTGAAGAAAGCGCCACGACAGACCTGGAAGGAGCGTCTGCTCAGAAGCAACAGCGATTTGGTTCGCCCCCCCCTTCACTGGTGTAACAGAGGCCGGAACATCGGTTTCAGCAAGAATCTCGAGCAGGGTTTCTTCGATGCCCGCACAGTGGCCTATCTGGCGCTGCAACTGGCCTATCACGCCGGTTTCGATACCGCGATCCTGGTGGGCGTCGACCTTGTCTCTTCCGTGGACCGCTTTTATGAAACGCCAGACACCTTCAAGTCGCCCTGTGGCCTGGATCAGCATTTAGAGTCGCGGATCCTGCCATCCTTGAAGCTGATGTCGGATAAGGTCATGAACAAGGATTTCGCGGTATACAACCTGTCCCCCACGTCGCGCATCCCCACTTCGATCATTCCCGGCATCCGCCTTGATGAGCTGGGCAGGCTAGTTGATCGCTGAGACAGTGCAGGTGAACGAATGGGATCCGCCGCAGCGAGCATCCTCGGAAATGAGCCTGTAACATGCTCGTCCACCGTTGCCCGCGCCGGAGTTCACCTTGTCTGACAGCCGCCCTCCCGTCCTCGACGAAATCGATCGCCAACTGATCGCCGCCCTGCAGATCAATGCCCGGGAAAGCGTGGCCATGCTCGCCCGGCAGCTGGGAATCGCCCGTACCACGGTGACCTCGCGCCTGGCGCGGCTGGAAAAGACGCGGGTGATTACCGGTTATGGCGTGCGCCTGGGGCAGCGGGTCATCGATGGCGGCCTGCAGGCCTATGTCGGGATAAAGGTGCAGCCGCGCTCCGGCAAGGAGGTGCTGCGGCGCCTGAGCGCCATGGCCCAGGTCCAGCAGCTCTGTGCGGTGAGCGGCGAGTTCGATTATGTCGCCTGGCTGCGTACCGACTCGCCGGAACAGCTGGACCAACTGCTCGACCAGATCGGCAGCGTCGACGGCGTGGACAAGACCACCACCTCGATCATCCTCAGCAGCAAGATCGACCGCGGGCATCCGGTCTGAAGGTTTCTCCTGCGCGGTAAGTCGTTGTTTTGCGAGCGCTTTGCCCTTGATCGCGGCCTTCGGCAGCGGCGACGGAGAATTATTCGTCAGTTAGCAAAACAACTTCGCCATATTGAAGCCAAATCATCCATAACGACGACATTTTGCGTCTTATTAACGTGCGCAACGCTCCCTAGAATGGCTGCCATCTTTCCCTATACTCAGCACTCTGCTCGAGTCGCCAGCAAGGTCAGCCATGAACAAGAACAATCGCCATCCTGCAGACGGTAAGAAACCCATCACTATTTTCGGCCCGGACTTTCCGTTTGGCTTCGACGAATGGATCGAGCATCCGGCCGGCCTGGGCAGCATTCCCGAGGCCAACCATGGCGCCGAAGTGGCGATTGTCGGCGCCGGTATCGCCGGGCTGGTGGCAGCCTACGAGCTGATGAAGCTGGGCCTCAAGCCGGTGGTATACGAAGCCTCGAAAATGGGCGGCCGGTTGCGCTCCCAGGCGTTCGAAGGCGCCGAAGGGATCATCGCCGAGCTGGGCGGCATGCGCTTTCCGGTGTCCTCCACGGCCTTCTATCACTACGTCGACAAGCTGGGCCTCGAGACCAAGCCCTTCCCCAACCCGCTGACGCCGGCTTCCGGCAGCACCGTGATCGACCTCGAAGGCCAGACGCACTACGCGCAGAAACTCGCCGACCTGCCGGCGCTGTTCCAGGAAGTGGCCGATGCCTGGGCCGACGCGCTGGAAGACGGTTCGCGCTTCAGCGAAATCCAGCAGGCGATCCGCGACCGGGACGTACCGCGCCTCAAGGAGCTGTGGAACACCCTGGTGCCGCTGTGGGACGACCGCACCTTCTATGACTTCGTCGCCACCTCGAAAGCCTTCGCCAAACTGTCGTTCCATCACCGCGAAGTGTTCGGCCAGGTCGGTTTCGGCACCGGCGGCTGGGACTCTGACTTCCCCAACTCGATGCTGGAAATCTTCCGCGTGGTGATGACCAACTGCGACGATCACCAGCATCTGGTAGTCGGCGGCGTGGAACAGGTGCCGCTGGGTATCTGGCGCCACGTGCCGGAGCGTTGCGCCCACTGGCCGCAAGGCACCAGTCTCAGCTCGCTGCACCATGGCGCGCCGCGTCCCGGGGTGAAGCGCATCGCCCGGGCCGCCGATGGCCGTTTCAGCGTCACCGACAACTGGGGCGACACCCGCGAATACGCGGCGGTGCTGACCACCTGCCAGAGCTGGCTGCTGACCACCCAGATCGAATGCGAAGAGTCGCTGTTCTCGCAAAAGATGTGGATGGCCCTGGACCGCACCCGCTACATGCAGTCGTCGAAGACGTTTGTGATGGTCGACCGGCCGTTCTGGAAGGACAAAGATCCGGAAACCGGCCGCGACCTGATGAGCATGACCCTCACCGACCGCCTGACCCGCGGCACGTACCTGTTCGACAACGGCGACGACAAGCCGGGGGTCATCTGCCTGTCCTACTCGTGGATGAGCGACGCCCTGAAAATGCTGCCGCATCCGGTGGAAAAGCGGGTCAAGCTGGCCCTCGACGCCCTGAAGAAGATCTACCCGAAAGTCGATATCGCCGGGCGCATCATCGGCGATCCGATCACTGTGTCCTGGGAGGCCGACCCGCACTTCCTCGGTGCCTTCAAAGGTGCCCTGCCCGGCCATTACCGCTACAACCAGCGCATGTACGCGCACTTCATGCAGGACGACCTGCCGGCCGAACAACGCGGCATCTTCATCGCCGGCGACGATGTGTCCTGGACGCCGGCCTGGGTGGAAGGCGCGGTACAGACCTCCCTTAACGCGGTCTGGGGCATCATGAAGCACTTCGGCGGGCAGACCCACGCCGAGAACCCGGGACCGGGCGACGTGTTCCACGAAATCGGCCCCATCGCCCTGGCCGACTAAGCCCCTGAAGCCGCTGCCGCAGGCTGCGATCGCGCGCAACGTTCGCAGCTTCGAGACCGCAGGCCAATGGCCTGCGGTCCGCGACAACGGCTACAGTGGACAGCCCAGCGCCCAGAGGAGTCATCGCCATGCGTGTCGCGCTTTATCAATGTGCCCCCCAACCGCTGGATGTCGCCGGCAATCTGCAACGCCTGCAGAAAATCGCCGTAGAGGCTTCCGACGCCGACCTGCTGGTGCTGCCGGAGATGTTCCTGAGCGGCTACAACATCGGCGTGGAGGCCGCCGGCGCCCTGGCCGAGGCCCAGGACGGCCCCTCGGCGCAGTACATCGCCAACGTCGCGCAATCGGCGGGTGTCGCGATCCTGTATGGCTACCCGGAACGTGCCGACGACGGCCAGATCTACAACGCCGTGCAACTGATCGACAGCAACGGCCAGCGCCTGTGCAACTACCGCAAGACCCACCTGTTCGGCGATCTCGATCGCTCGATGTTCAGCCCCGGGCCGGACGACTTCCCGCTGGTGGAGCTCAATGGCTGGAAGCTCGGTTTCCTGATCTGCTACGACATCGAATTCCCGGAGAACGCCCGGCGCCTGGCACTGGCTGGGGCCGAACTGATCCTGGTGCCTACCGCCAACATGGTCCCCTACGATTTCGTCGCCGATGTCACCGTGCGCTCGCGCGCCTTCGAAAACCAGTGTTATGTGGCCTACGCCAACTACTGCGGTCACGAGGACGAGATCCACTACTGTGGCCAGAGCAGCATCGCCGCTCCCGACGGCCAGCGGATCGCCCTGGCCGGGCTGGATGAAGCCCTGATCAGCGGCACCCTGGACCGCCAGCTGATGCTCGATTCCCGCGCGGCCAACCGCTACTTCCATGACCGTCGCCCGGAGCTTTACGACGACCTGAACAAGCGCTGATCCGCGGTTATCCGCTAGCATGGGCGCTTCACTGTTCTGGAAGTGCTCATGCCCGCGCTGAACCACCCTCTGCCCCATCAGGAAACCCTGGCCAACGGCCTGCGGATTTCACTGCAGCACACCCCTCGACTGAAACGCTGCGCGGCAGCCCTGCGGGTTTCGGCCGGCAGCCATGACGTACCGCTGGCCTGGCCCGGGCTGGCGCATTTTCTCGAACACCTGCTGTTTCTCGGCACCGAACGCTTCCCCGCGGAACAGGGCCTGATGGCTTATGTGCAGCGCCACGGCGGCCCGGTGAATGCCAGTACCGGCGAGCGCCACACCGACTTTTTCTTCGAGCTGGCCCCTGTGGATTTCCCCGGCGGGCTGGAGCGCCTGGCCGACATGCTGGCCCACCCACGCCTGAGCCAGGAAGACCAGTTGCGGGAGCGAGAGGTGCTGCACGCGGAGTTCATCGCCTGGTCGCGGGATGCCAGCGCGCAACGGCAGTTCGCCCTGCTCGACGGTATTTGCGCACAACATCCGCTGCGGGCATTCCACGCTGGGAATCGCTACAGCCTGAAGGTACCGCGCCCGGCGTTTCAACAGGCGCTGCAGGCCTTCTATCGGGTGCACTACCAGACTGGGCAAATGACCCTGAGCCTGGCCGGCCCTCAGTCGCTGGATGAGCTGAAAGCCCTGGCCCAAGACTTCGCCGCGGCTCTCACCGTCGGCGAAGCACAACCCCAAGGCCTGCCTGTGCCCTTGCTGACACCGCCACAGCAGCACTATCAACAGATCGACGGACGCCGCCTGAACCTGCTGTTCGCCTGCGAGCAACTGCCCACGGGCACCCGCGAGGCGATGGACTTTTTCTGCACCTGGCTGGCCTCCGGCAAGCCCGGCGGGCTGCTCGCCACCCTCAAGGAGCAGGGCCTGATCGAAGGTCTGCAAGCCTCACCGCTGTATCAGTTTGCCGGCCAGGCGCTGCTGCATCTCCAGTTCACCCTGACCGAACAGGGCGCAAAACAACCGGAGCAGGTGAGTGAAGGGTTCTTCGACTGGTTGGCCTTTTTCAGCAGCCAGGATGACTGGCCTGCGTTGCGCGAGGAATACGCCCTGCTGCAGCAACGCAAACGCCAGGTCGCCAGTGCCTTGGAACTGGCCCGACTGAACAACGAGCGATTGGAACAGCAGCTGTCCGACCAGGGCCTCATGGCGCTCAAGACCTTGCTGTCGCAACTGCATCCCCCGCAGGTCAGCAACAGCGCTAGCCGTTGGCAACTGCCGACGGCCAATCCGTTCCTGCGCAGCTCGGCGCCTGAAACCCGGGCCGGCCTGATTCGCGGGCAAACCAGTGCCCACCGCGGTTTGCGCACCTTCGCCCAGGACCGCCTGCGTCAGCGTCGCGAATCATCGGGCATGACCTTCAGTCAGGCCCTCGCCGACGACTCCGGCGAAGCCGCCCTGTACCTGCGCTGGCGCTTGCCACGTGTATTGCCGCGGGAGCTGCATAGTCGCCTGCAGAGCCATCTGGGTAACCTGCGGGACGATGGGCTCCAGGCAGGTGTCGAGTTGTCCTTGGGCCTCTCGGGCAACCAGTGCCTGCTGACACTCAAGGGCCACCCCGAGCCGATCCCGGCGGTGCTCCAGCAGACGTTGCTGGAACTGGGCCAGCCCGGCGCGCAGTTCTGGCAGATGCCCCAGCCAGCCGCCCCCGAGCCGCTACTGCCGATCCGGCAACTGCTCCAGGACCTGCCCGAATGCTGCCTGGACTTACCCGCTTCCCAGACCCCACAACCCGTGGATGAACAAAGCTGGCAAACCCTATGGAGCGAAGCCCGCTGGGATGGCCTGGCCATCGGCCTGACCCAGGCCCAAAGCAGCATCAGCGCGACCTTGAGCAAGGCCCCGGGCCACGCCGATAGCCAGCTTCCGGCGCCGCCTTCGAGCGCCGCACAACCACGCTGGCACGAGATCGCAACCGGTTCCACCGAGCCGGCCCTGCTGCTGTTCTGCCCGGCCCCTGGCACCGCGCTCGCCCAGGAAGCCAACTGGCGGCTGCTGGGGCAACTGGGCCAGATGCCGTTCTATCAGCGTCTGCGGGTCGAATTACAGTTGGGCTATGCGGTGTTCAGCGGCGTGCGGCAGATCGACGGCCAGACCGGGTTACTGTTCGGCGTGCAATCGCCCAGCGCGTCATTGAGTGAGATTCTCGCGCATATCCAGGCATTCCTGGCACGCTTGCCGGAGCTGATCGAGGCGCTGGACGATGCGTCCCTGGACGCTCTGAAAGCTAACCTGGCTGCTCAGTTCGAGACCCAGGCATTGCCGGTAGCGCAACTGGCCGAGCTGCTCTGGCAGGGCCGATTGGCCGGTCATCCGTCGGATTACCTCAAGCAATTGCAACAGGAAATAATAGCGGCACCCCGGCAACGACTGCTGCTTGCGGCCGGACAACTGCGCCAGGCCCAGGGCGGCTGGCGCTGCCTGGCCAACGGCGCCGCCCCGGACACATCCTGGCAAACGGTGCCCTGATCATTACCCTGGCTGTAACGAGCTTTCTTCGACAATTGCGGTCATTCCCCAAAGGGAATTTAGTAAGATAGCCCCCTAAGCATCTGAACATCTCCGGTTGGAGGTGGACTATATGTATAGATCTCAACTGTCCCACCCACCTGAAGGAGTATCTCCATGACCTGGTCCAAGCCAGCTTACACCGACCTGCGTATCGGCTTTGAAGTCACCATGTACTTCGCCAGCCGTTGATTGGTTGCGCAGCGCAACGCCTCGGTTCGCCGGGGCGTTTTTATTTTCAGCCTTAACCTGATGGAGCGGCCATGTTTGTCCAGATTCTAGGTTCCGCCGCCGGTGGCGGTTTTCCGCAGTGGAACTGCAACTGCGCGAACTGCGCGGGTTTTCGCGATGGCAGCCTGCGGGCGAGCGCGCGCACCCAATCGTCCATCGCCCTTTCCGACGACGGCGTGAACTGGGTCCTGTGCAACGCCTCGCCGGACATCCGCGCCCAGCTCCAGGGCTTCGCCCCCATGCAGCCGGGTCGGGCCCTGCGCGACACCGGGATCAGCGCGATCATCCTGATGGACAGCCAGATCGACCACACCACCGGCTTGCTCAGCCTGCGCGAAGGCTGCCCGCATCAGGTCTGGTGCACCGACATGGTCCATGAAGACCTCAGCAGCGGCTTTCCGCTGTTCACCATGCTCACCCACTGGAACGGCGGGTTGAACTGGAACCGCATCGAACTCGACCAGAGCTTCACCATCCCGGCCTGCCCGAACCTGCGTTTCAGCCCGCTGCCGCTGCGCAGCGCCGCGCCGCCCTATTCGCCCCATCGCTTCGACCCGCACCCGGGCGATAACATCGGCCTGATCGTCGAAGACCTGCGCACCGGCGGCAAACTGTTCTACGCCCCGGGGCTGGGCAAGGTCGATGCTGCGCTGCTGGACATCATGCGCGGCAGCGACTGCCTGCTGGTGGACGGCACTCTGTGGGAAGACGACGAGATGCAGCGGCGCGGCGTCGGTACCCGCACCGGACGGGAAATGGGCCATCTGGCGCAAAATGGCCCCGGTGGCATGCTGGAAGTGCTGGAGCAGTTGCCGGAGCAGCGCAAGATTCTTATCCACATCAACAACACCAACCCGATCCTCGACGAGGACTCCGCCGAACGCGCGGAGCTGGCACGGCGCAACGTTGAAGTGGCTTACGACGGAATGAGTATCGAGCTGTAACCACCGGTTTTTTCGCGGACAGCCTTGTGCCTAAAAGACAGCGCTACCTTTAGGAGCGAGGCTTGCCCGCGATGAGGCCCGATCAGGCAATATTATCCAAGGTTGTTCCCCGGAGAAGCGCAATGACCGACACAGCAATGTCCACCGCCGAATTCGAGCAGGCCCTGCGGGCCAAGGGCGCCTACTACCACATCCACCATCCATACCATGTGGCGATGTACGAAGGCCGGGCGACCCGCGAGCAGATCCAGGGCTGGGTCGCCAACCGCTTCTACTACCAGGTGAACATCCCGCTCAAGGATGCGGCGATTCTCGCCAACTGCCCGGATCGGGAAATCCGTCGTGAGTGGATCCAGCGCCTGCTGGACCACGACGGCGCCCCCGGCGAAGACGGTGGCATCGAGGCCTGGCTGCGCCTGGGGCAAGCGGTCGGCCTCGACCCGGATCAACTGCGCTCGCAAGAGCTGGTCCTGCCCGGCGTGCGTTTCGCCGTCGACGCCTACGTCAATTTCGCCCGCCGCGCCAGTTGGCAGGAAGCCGCCAGCAGCTCGCTGACCGAACTGTTCGCGCCGCAGATCCACCAGTCGCGCCTCGACAGCTGGCCCCAGCATTACCCGTGGATCGACCCGGCCGGCTATGAGTACTTCCGCACCCGCCTGGGTCAGGCGCGGCGCGATGTCGAGCATGGTCTGGCGATCACCCTGCAGCACTACACCACCCGCGCCGGCCAGGAGCGCATGCTGGAAATTCTGCAGTTCAAACTGGACATTCTTTGGAGCATGCTCGATGCCATGAGCATGGCCTACGAACTCAATCGCCCGCCGTATCACAGCGTCACCGCAGAACGGGTCTGGCACAAAGGAATCACATTATGAGCTTCGATCGCAGCAAGACCCCGACCTGGCGCCCCGGCTACCGTTTCCAGTACGAACCGGCGCAGAAGGGCCATGTCCTGCTCTACCCTGAAGGCATGATCAAGCTCAACGAGAGCGCCGCGCTGATCGGCGGGTTGATCGACGGCGAACGGGATGTCGCGGCGATCGTCGCCGCGCTGGAGATCCAGTTCCCCGGCGTGCCCGAGCTCGGTGACGACATCGAGCAGTTCATGGAGGTCGCCCGTGCACAGCACTGGATCGAACTTGGCTGATTCACCCCTATCGGTGCCGCCCAAGCCGGAAGTCGGCCTGCCGCTGTGGCTGCTGGCCGAGCTGACATACCGCTGCCCGCTGCAATGCCCGTACTGCTCCAACCCGCTGGATTTCGCCGAGCAGGGCAAGGAGCTGAGCACCGAGCAGTGGCTCAAGGTGTTTCGCGAGGCCCGGGAAATGGGCGCCGCGCAACTGGGGTTTTCCGGGGGCGAGCCGCTGGTGCGCCAGGACCTCGCCGAGCTGATCGGCGAAGCCCGCAAGCTGGGCTTCTATACCAACCTGATCACCTCCGGCATCGGCCTGACCGAGCAGAAGATCAGCGACTTCAAGAAGGCCGGGCTCGATCACATCCAGATCAGCTTCCAGGCCAGCGACGAACAGGTGAACAACCTGCTGGCCGGCTCGAAGAAGGCTTTCGCCCAGAAGCTGGAAATGGCCCGGGCGGTGAAGGCCCACGGCTATCCGATGGTGCTGAACTTCGTCACCCATAGGCACAACATCGACCGGATCGACCGCATCATCGAGCTGTGCATCGCCCTGGAAGCCGACTTCGTCGAACTCGCCACCTGCCAGTTCTACGGCTGGGCCCAGCTCAACCGCGTCGGCCTGCTGCCGACCCGGGAACAACTGGTGCGCGCCGAGCGCATCACCAACGAATACCGCGCCAAACTGGAAGCCGAAGGGCATCCGTGCAAACTGATTTTCGTCACCCCGGATTACTACGAGGAACGCCCTAAAGCCTGCATGAACGGCTGGGGCAGCATTTTCCTCACGGTCACGCCCGACGGCACCGCCCTGCCCTGCCACGGGGCCCGACAGCTGCCCGTGCAGTTTCCCAATGTGCGCGACCACAGCATGCAACACATCTGGTACGACTCCTTCGGCTTCAACCGCTTCCGTGGCTACGACTGGATGCCCGAACCATGCCGCTCCTGCGACGAAAAGGAGCAGGATTTCGGCGGCTGTCGGTGCCAGGCCTTCATGCTCACCGGCGACGCCAGCAACACCGACCCGGTGTGCGGCAAGTCGCCCCATCACGACGTGATTCTCAAGGCCCGCGAAGAGGCCGAGCATGCCACCCAGACCATCGAGCAACTGGCCTTCCGTAATGAACGAAACTCGCACCTCATCGCCAAAGGCTGAAACCCTCAGCGCCGCCCGGGCCGTTGCCGCCGGCATCGATTTCGCCGAACTGCGGCTCGGCGCCAACGGCCTGTTCTGGAACGAATACCGCCCCGAAGATGGCGCCTGCCGGATCTGGCACTGGCGCGACCAGCAGGCCCGCTGCCTGACGCCGCAGGGTTTCAGCGTGCGCAGCCGGGTCTACGAATACGGCGGCGGGGCCTTTTGCCTGAGCGGTGACGGATTGGTGTTCGTCAACGAAGCGGATCAGCAGCTCTACCGGCAATCGCTGCAAGGCGAAGCGCCGGTGGCCCTGACCGCTGGCGAGTGCCGTTATGGCGATTTGCAGTTCGCCGCCGGCCAGGTGCTGGCGGTGGAGGAGCACGACAACCAGCATCGCTTGGTGGCCATCGACACGAGCCATGGAAAACGCCAGCTGCTGGCCGAAGGGGCAGATTTCTATGCCGCCCCCACCCTGAGCCCGGATGGTCAGCGTCTGGCGTGGATCGAATGGGACCGGCCGCACCAGCCCTGGACCGCGACGCGCCTGATGGTCGCCGAGCGCCTGGCCAATGGTCGCTGGGACGACCCGCGCTGCGTGGCGGGCGATGGTGCACCAGAGTCACTGCAACAACCGCGCTTCGACGGGACCGGCCGCTTGTATTGCCTGACTGACCGCGCCGGGTTCTGGCAACCCTGGGGTGAAAGCCCTAGCGGCCTGCAGGCGCTGCCCTGCGCCGCCGCCGATCACGCTCCGGCGCCCTGGCAATTGGGTGGCTGCACCTGGCTGCCGCTGGGGGGCGACAGCTGGCTCGGCACCTGGACAGACGCCGGTTTCGGTCACCTGGGGCTGTGCCTGGATGGGGGTTCGTCACAGGATTTCAGTGGCGACTACAGCCGCTTCCGCAACCTGGCGCTGGATGAACGGTTTATCTACTGCATCGCGGCGTCGCCTGTAAGCCCCTCCGCAGTGATCGCCATCGACCGACAGTCACGGCAGGTCACACTCCTGGCCGGTGGCGTGGCGCTCCTGCCACCGGAGCAGATCAGCCGCCCCCAGACCCTGTGCTACCCCAGCGGCCAGGGCCAGGCCCACGGCTTTTTCTACCCGGCCATGGGCAATGAGTCCCGACCGCCCCTGGTGGTGTTCATTCACGGCGGCCCGACCTCGGCCTGTTATCCGATCCTCGACCCGCGCATCCAGTACTGGGCGCAACGGGGCTTTGCCGTGGCCGACCTGAACTACCGTGGCAGCAGCGGCTATGGCCGCGAGTACCGGCAAGCCCTGCATCTGAGCTGGGGCGAGGTGGATGTGGAAGACGCCTGCGCGGTGGTCGCCTACCTGGCCGAACAAGGCCTGGTCGACGGCGACCGGGCGTTCATTCGCGGCGGCAGCGCCGGCGGCTATACCACGCTCTGCGCCCTGGCCTGTGCCGAGGTGTTCCGTGCTGGCGCCAGCCTGTATGGCGTCAGCGACCCGGTCGCCCTGGGGCGTGCCACCCACAAGTTCGAAGGCGACTACCTGGACTGGCTGATCGGCGATCCAGAGCAGGATGCCGAACGCTATCAGGCCCGCACGCCGCTGCTGCATGCCGGAAATATCCGCGTACCGGTGATCTTCTTCCAGGGCGAGCTCGACGCCGTGGTGGTGCCCCAGCAGACCCGGGACATGCTCCAGGCCCTGCAGGACAACGGCATTGCAGCCGAAGCCCACTATTACCCGGATGAACGCCATGGCTTTCGCAAAGCTGCCAACCAGGCCCATGCCCTGGAGCAGGAGTGGCTGTTCTATCGACGGGTGATGGAGCAGGCCGGCCAGCCAGCCGCCCGGTAGCGACTCAACTCAGGCCAGTATGTCGAGGCCGTGTCTCTGCACGATGCTCAACAGCTTGAACGCCATGCCGCTCGGATGTTTTTCGCCGGACTCCCACTGCATCACCGTGGAGGCGCTGGTGTTCAGGTAGCGGGCGAAGACCGGTTGGCTGATGCTGGCCTTCAAGGCTGAATAGCGGTTTTGCAAAAGCCGGAGACAAAAAAACGCCCCGTGCGAAAAATCAGACACGGGGCGATGCGTTATACCGCGAGACGGTTCGGAAATTCTGTCAGTGCAATATCGGATGCGGGCCGCTCAGCCCGTCGGGCAGGATCCGCGCCGCCTTCAGACCACCAGCCCTTTGCGGCATTGCAGCTGTGCGGTGCGCACCCGGGAAAAGGCCCGCGCCAGGCGCAACAGCATTTCGTCGATATTCGCCTTGCTCACGGTCAGCGCCGGGGTGAACCGCAGGCAGTCCGGTTGCGTCGCGACCAGCAGCAAGCCTTCGTAACGGGCGGCGTTGACCACGGCCTCGGCCGAGTCGTCGGCCAGGCTCAAGCCCCAGAACAGGCCTTGGCCGCGCAACTCCCCCTGGGCATAACGGTTGGCCAGACGGGCCAGCCCTTCGCGCAAGTACTGGCCGGTTTCCCGGACATGCTCGAGAAAACCGTTGTCCAGCACGCTGTCGAGCACCGCCAGACCGGCCGCGCTCATCAGAGCATTGCCATGATGGGTGCCATCCAGTTCGCCCACCTCGAAACAGCAGGCGCTGCCACGCGCCAGCAAGGCTGCCAGCGGCACGCCACCACCGAGGCCCTTGCCCAGGGCGACAATGTCGGCGCGCACGCCGTAGACCTGTTCGGCCAACAAGGTGCCGCAGCGGCCGATGCCGGTCTGCACTTCATCCAGAATCAACAGAATGCCCAGTTCGCGACACAGGCGTTCGACCCCCTTGAGGTAATGCTCGGTCGCCGGAATCACCCCGGCCTCGCCCTGGATCGGCTCGAGCATGATCGCCACGGTCTGCGCATCCACCGCGGCGTGCAAAGCCGGCAAGTCGTTGAAGGGCACATGGCTGAACCCCGACAACTGCGGCTCGAAGCGATTGCCCAGGCTGGTGCTTGCCGAAGCCGACATCGCCGCGAAACTGCGACCGTGACAACTGCCGCTGGCGGTGATGATCTTCGACGCACCACCCCGATGCAGCTGGCCCCACTTGCGGGCCAGCTTGATCGCCGCCTCACAGGCTTCGCTGCCGCTGCCCAGCAGATAGGCCTGGTCGCTGCCGGTGCTGCGGCACAAACGCTCGCTCAGGTTGAGCAGGCCGCGGTTGTAGAAACCCGAGCCGGGGTTGATCAGCGACTGGGCCTGGGCCGTCAGCGCCTTGACCAGCGCCGAAGGGCTATGGCCGAGGCTGTTAGCAGCGTTGCCCTGGACGAAGTCGAGAAAAGCCCGGTCATCGCTGTCCCACAGCCACGAGCCCTGGCCACGCACAAATACCGGATTGGGCCGTTGGACGCTGGGCATCAGGCACTCACTGGAAAGGTTATCGCCCCTCGACGACAGGCAGGGCTCGGACACCAAGTCATCGAGGCTCGGCTGGGAGCGACGCAGGCTGAACAGGTTCATGCGCTCACCCCCTCCCGTGGCAGGCGCGAGGAGCAGTCCTCGACCAGACCCTGCAGCCATAACCAGAGTCGGTTGGCAACTGGATGTTTGTCCGTATCACTGACCAGACCCTGTCCGAGATTTTTTGCCTTGCCTATGTAAACACCATCCACGTAAACGGTATTCATCGCGCCCTATGGCCCTGTAAGCCTTGTGAATAGGGGGTAGACTAGGCTTCCCCGGCATATCGGGCCATTTCGATTTTCCAGCTTTTTCAATAAGCAGAACTTATGGATTTCAAACAACTGCGCTATTTCGTCGCGGTGTACGAAGAAGGTCACGTGGGACGTGCCGCCGAGCGCCTGTCGATCTCGCAACCCGCGCTCTCGCAACAGATCCGTCAGTTGGAACAGAACCTCGACGTCAGCCTGTTCGAGCGCAGCAGCAAGCGCCTGCTGCCGACCCTGGCAGCGCACACTTTGTACAACCATGCCCTGCCCCTGCTCGACGGCCTGCAACGGGCGCGCGAAGCCCTGGGCAACTTCAAGGGCCAGGCCCTGCGCACCCTGGCGATCGGTGTGCTGCAGACCGTACACAGCAGCCTGATTCCGCAGATGCTCGAACGGGTGCGCAAGGCCCAGCCGCATCTGGTGGTGCAGATCTACGAACTGACCGGCCTGGAAGTCGAACGGCGCCTGCTCAACGGCTCGCTGGATATCGGCATCAGTTATCTGCCCCCACGCCAGCCGGGGCTGCATGGCGTGCAGTTGTATGAAGATGAGTTGACCCTGGTGATCCCCGCCGAACATCCCTTGCGCGAATTCAAGAAGGTCTCGATGAGCCAAGCGGCGGAATTGCCCATGCTGTTGCTGGGGGAGGAGTTTCAGATTCGCCAGATCTGGCAGGCGCAACTGGCCAATCTCGGACGCCGGCCGCAGGTACAGGCGGAATTGAACAATATGGGAGGGATTCTCGACAGCTTACCCAACACTCGTCTGGCGACGGTCCTGCCGGGACGCTCGCGTCAGACCCACAGCCATCCAGAGCTGTTATGGAAACCGCTGAGCGAGCCGCGGGTGCCATTGAAAGTGGGGTTGGTGTGTCGCGATGTGCAGCGTCAGCAGGCCACCCTGGCGCTGTTGCGAACCTTGCTGGAAGAAGAAATGAGCGGCCCGGATGGGCGGATGCCTGGCCCGGTGACGCTGGAAGGGCTTGGCTGAAGAGGCCCGGATAAAAAACCCAGGCAAAAGAAAACCCCGCCGAAGCGGGGCTTTGCAGACTGTTTCCCTGACATCCCTTTCACTCCACCATCCTGGCGGAATCCTACGTGTCCGTGTTCTAGCTTTGCGCTTCCTGCGCGACGTCCATGTGAAGTAGATTAGCTCTGGATCCAATCTGCCGATAGGGGCGATTAGCAGCACGTCATGTAAGAGATTGCTTACATGACGTACACAGACTCAAAACTGCGCCGCATCCAGCAGGAACAGGGACTCGCTACCCGCTTTCACCGACGCACTCAGCGAGTGAATACGCGGCAGCAGGCGGGCGAAGTAGAAGCGCGCGGTGCCCAGCTTGCTGGCGTAGAAATCGTCTTGCAACTCCTTGCCCAAGGCAGCCTTGGCCATCAACGCCCACATGTAGGCGTAGGCGGTGTAGCCAAACACCTGCAGGTATTCGACTGAGGCCGCACCGATTTCATTCGGATTGGCCTTGGCCCGATCCAGCAGCCAGGCGGTCAGCTCATCGAGATTATCCAGCGCTTCGTTCAATGGCTTGGTGAACTCGCCCAGGTCGCTGCCGGCGGTCGCGGTGAAATGGCGAATCTCGTCGGCAAACAGTTTGTAGAACGCCCCACCGCTGCCGACGACCTTGCGACCGACCAGATCCAGGGCCTGGATGCCGTTGGTCCCTTCATAGATCTGGGTAATGCGCACATCGCGCACCAGCTGCTCCTGGCCCCACTCGCGGATATAGCCGTGGCCACCGAAAATCTGCTGGCCGTGAACCGTGGTTTCCAGGCCCAGATCGGTGAGGAAAGCCTTGGCCACCGGCGTCAGCAGTGCCACCAGGTCTTCCGCGCGCTTGCGCACGCCGGCGTCTTCGCTGTACTTGGCGGTGTCCAGCTGCATGGCCACATAGGTGGAGAACGCGCGGCCGCCTTCGTTCGCGGCCTTCATGGTCAGCAGCATGCGCCGCACGTCCGGGTGGACGATGATCGGGTCGGCGACCTTGTCCTTGGCTTGCGGGCCGGTAGGCGCACGGCTCTGCAGACGATCGCGGGCGTATTCCACTGCGTTCTGGTAGGAGCGCTCGCCCGACGCCAGGCCCTGGATACCCACACCCAGACGCTCGTAGTTCATCATGGTGAACATCGCCGCCAGGCCTTTGTTCGGCTCGCCGACGATGTAACCCACGGCTTCGTCGAAGTTCATCACGCAGGTGGCCGAGGCCTGGATACCCATCTTGTGCTCGATCGAACCGCAATTCGCCGGGTTGCGCGCACCCAGGCTGCCGTCGGCGTTGACCAGGAACTTCGGCACCAGGAACAACGAAATGCCCTTCGGCCCAGCCGGTGCGTCCGGCAGCTTGGCCAGCACCAGGTGGATGATGTTTTCGGTCAGGTCATGCTCACCACCGGTGATGAAGATCTTGGTGCCGCTGACCTTGTAGGAACCATCGGCCTGGGGCTCGGCCTTGGTGCGGATGATGCCCAGGTCGGTGCCGGCATGCGGCTCGGTGAGGCACATGGAACCGGCCCAGACGCCGGCGTACATGTTCGGCAGGTAGGCCGCTTTCAACTCTTCGCTGGCATGGGCATTGATCGACAGGCAGGCACCGGCGGTCAGCATCGGGTACAGGCCGAACGACAGGCTGGCCGAGTTGACCATTTCCTCGACCTGGGCCGACACCGCCTTGGGCATGCCCATGCCGCCGTAGGCCGGATCGCCGCCGACACCGACCCAGCCACCTTCGGCGTAAGTCTGGTAGGCCTGGGGAAAACCGGCCGGCGTGGTGACCGCGCCATCGCTCCAGTGGCAGCCTTCTTCGTCGGCAGCGCGGCTCAGCGGGGCAATGCTCTTGCCGGTGACTTTGCCGGCTTCCTCAAGAATCGCTTCGACGGTTTCAGCGTCGACAGTGTCGGCCAGGGCAGGCAGTTCGGCCCAGAGTCTGGCGACCTCGAAAACCTCATTGAGGACGAAGCGCATATCGCGCAGGGGCGCTTTGTAGTCAGCCATGGCAAACCTCGCAAGATCTAAACAAGTTGAGCCGAACGGCCCCATTTACGAAAACCCGAGTGTACCCGAACAACTTTTGCGACACATAGGGTCAACTCGTGACTTTTATGTAATTTTTAGTCACCAAGAATCCTGACCAACAGACATCTGCAGAAACCCTTGGGAGCCGGCTTTCCAGTGATTAGCGGATACATGAAAACCTAGAACGCAAACAGCTCTGCCGGCAAGGTCATCGGGCAGTCACTGCTCGCCTCGAACACGGTCCGGCAGCCACCAGGGCTGTGTAGCTGGAGTGGAAATCGAAGACAGGATCGATCAGCAACGCACGTCGCGCAGGGGGGCTTTGTTACTCAGGCATGGTCGATTCTCCGGCAGCAGATCAATCCAACCTACTGCCGCTCTTGCGACCTGCCAATCACAGTGCAGACGCTGAATGCGCCGCCATCACTCAACTTGCGGCAGTGTCCATGCGCACCGCGCCACGGCGGTTCTGACCGAAGGCCATGACGCAGTTGCGCCCCGCACCCTTGGCGCTGTACAGCGCCTGGTCGGCGGACTTGAGCACTTCCTCTGGCGTACGGTGCTCCATCTGCCGCTCGGCGACACCGATACTGACGGTCACCGATACGCTGGATGCCGCGGGCGCTCCCCGGCGCTGACGCCCCTGCTGGTCGTCCTGGGGACGGTTTTCCTGGTTGCGCAACTGAATGTTGTAGTTGGCAATGGTCTCGCGAATCACCTCCAGGTGCGGCATGCATTCCTCGAGGGTCTTGCCGGCGAACACCACCGCGAACTCCTCGCCGCCATAACGGTAGGCACGACCGCCGCCGCTGACTTTCGAGAGTTTGCTGGCCACCAGGCGCAACACCTGATCCCCGACATCGTGACCATGGGTGTCGTTGAATTTCTTGAAGTGGTCGACGTCGCTCATCGCCAGCACGTAGTTGCGCCCCAGCCGCTGCATGCGCTCGTTCAAGGCCCGGCGGCCCGGCAAGCCGGTCAGCTCGTCGCGGAAAGCCATCTGATACGCCTCGTGGGCAACGGCCGCGGCGATCATCAGCATCACCTGGCTGCACATGATGTTCAGGGTGAACGGCAGGATGAAGGTCTTGGGCAGCATCCAGAACAGGCCCAGCAGCCCTACCAGCTGCGCCGCATGCAACGGGCGCGGGTTTCGCCAGTACTGGATCGCCAGCAACAGGAAGGCGGCAAGAAACACCGGGTACGACAGCTGGATCAGGCTCATCCAGGCCCCATGCAGGGCCGGCCAACGAATTTCCGCCAACCAGGCTAGCAGCGCCTGGGGATAACTCTGCTCGAGCCCCAGCGCCACACTGCCGAAGGCGAGCAACACGGCAAACCGCGCCACCATGTCCTGGAACAGGTGGGTACGCTCCTGCCAGGCCGCGAACAGGCCGAACAGCAACGGCAGCAGCAGGCAGACCAGGTGGAACACCACCGCAGCGTCCTCACGCACCTTGCCATTGTCGCGGTAGTAATCGGTCTGGGTATCGAGCAGGAAATAGGCGATGTACACCGTGACCATCAGGAACAGTTCACGCTGGCGCCGGTACACCGCGCAATAAGCGCCGCCAAGCAGCAGCACCAAGGTCGGCAACACGTTGAACAGCGAGGTGAAGAAAACGTTGAGGTCCTTGACGTAGGCAGCCGCGAGCCCCGCAAGCAGGAGTAGTAATGAGGGTAGGAAGTGACTGAAACGTACAGCAGAAGAACGCGGCAAGGGTAAAGCTCCGACGCGGCTAAACAGTAGATGGCACTATGCCTTCACCTGGCACAGTTAAACAGGTCAAATGTGACACATATCACATTGCCACCCCTGTAACGGCAGGAGGCCGCTTCTTCTTAACGTTTTAGTCGGATTTATTTTCAGGTTCAGCAGCGCATAAAAAAGCCGCTTCCCCCGAAGGAGAAGCGGCTTCTTGGCGGACGTCGGTAGAGCTTAGTAAGCCAGGCCGAAGTCGTCTTCTTTCATGTCCATCAGGTTGT
This sequence comes from Pseudomonas sp. NPDC089530, assembly GCF_050280705.1. Taxonomy (NCBI): domain Bacteria; kingdom Pseudomonadati; phylum Pseudomonadota; class Gammaproteobacteria; order Pseudomonadales; family Pseudomonadaceae; genus Pseudomonas; species Pseudomonas sp. NPDC089530. The sequence goes on from NZ_JBNNVU010000067.1 coordinate 23,498, forward strand.
TGGCACCCGACAGCATGGCCGCAACGTGAGTGCGGGTACGCGGCAGGATGCGCTGGAAGTAGAAGCGCGCAGTCTGCAGCTTGGCGGTGTAGAACGCTTCTTCGGTGGTGCCGGCAGCCAGCTTCTCCGCCGCCAGGCGCGCCATGTCGGCCCAGAAGTAGGCCAGGCAGGCATAACCGGAATACATCAGGTAGTCCACGGACGCGGCACCCACCTCTTCACGGTCTTTCATGGCCGCCATACCGACCTTCATGGTCAGCTCGCCCCATTCCTTGTTCAGTGCAGCCAACGGCGCGACGAATTCCTTGACCGACTCGTTGCCTTCGTTGCTCTGGCAGAACTTGTGGACGATCTTGGTGAAGCCTTTCAACGCTTCGCCCTGGGTCATCAGCACTTTACGGCCCAGCAGGTCCAGGGCCTGGATGCCGGTGGTGCCTTCGTACAGCATGGAAATACGGCTGTCGCGAACGTTCTGCTCCATACCCCACTCGGCGATGAAGCCGTGGCCACCGTAGATCTGCACACCGTGGTTGGCGGACTCGAAGCCGACTTCGGTCATGAACGCCTTGGCGATCGGCGTCATGAACGCCAGCAGCGCATCGGCTTTCTTCTTCTCTTCTTCGTCCACGCCGTACTTGACGATGTCGACCTGCTTGGCGGTGAAGTAGACCATCGCGCGGTTGCCTTCGGCGAAAGCCTTCATGGTCAACAGCATGCGGCGCACGTCTGGGTGCACGATGATCGGGTCAGCCGCCTTGTCCGGCGCTTTCGGGCCAGTCAGGGAACGCATTTGCAGGCGATCGCGAGCGTACTTCAGGCCACCCTGGAAACCGATCTCGGCGTGGGCCAGGCCTTGCAGCGCAGTACCCAGGCGAGCGGTGTTCATGAAGGTGAACATGCAGTTCAGGCCTTTGTTCGCCGGGCCGATCAGGAAACCGGTGGCCGCGTCGAAGTTCATCACGCAAGTGGCGTTACCGTGGATGCCCATCTTGTGTTCGATCGAACCGCAGCTCACTGCGTTGCGCTGGCCGACAGTGCCATCGGCGTTCGGCAGGAACTTCGGCACGATGAACAGCGAGATGCCTTTGGTGCCAGCCGGAGCGTCCGGCAGGCGGGCCAGCACGATGTGGACGATGTTGTCGGCCATGTCGTGTTCACCGGCCGAGATGAAGATCTTGGTGCCGGTGACTTTGTAGGAACCGTCGGCCTGAGGTTCGGCCTTGGTGCGCAACATGCCCAGGTCGGTACCGCAGTGTGGTTCGGTCAGGCACATGGTGCCGGTCCACTCGCCGGATACCAGCTTGGTCAGGTAAGCCTCTTGCTGCTCGGGCGTACCGTGCTCGGAGATGGTGTTCATCGCGCCATGGGACAGGCCTGGGTACATGCCCCACGACCAGTTGGCTTCGCCGACCATTTCGCTGACTGCCAGCCCCAGGGACTCCGGCAAGCCTTGACCGCCATGCTCGACATCGTGAGCCAGGCTTGGCCAGCCGCCTTCGACGAATTGCTTGTAGGCCTCTTTGAAGCCAGCCGGGGTCTTAACGCCGGACTCACTCCAGGTGCAGCCTTCCAGGTCACCCACACGGTTCAGAGGGGCCAGTACCTGCTCACAAAACTTCGCGCCTTCCTCGAGGATGGCGTCAACCATGTCTGGAGTAGCGTCCTGGCAAGCCGGCAGGCTCTGATAGTGCGCTTCATAGCCGAGCAGTTCGTCACGAACGAAGCGAATATCACGCAAGGGGGCCTTGTAGTCAGGCATAGCGATAAACCTCTGCTGATGTAACCGGGAATGAACAACCGCGTTGATTTGTTATGGCGGTCAAACAGTTGTTTGAAACATACGTTTACGCCCAAATCTTGTCAAGCACCATGCAAACACCGTTCGTCATCGCTGCTCTGCAAGCCTTGCGCGCAAAGGCCCACAGCGAATGCCGTGAAATATTCGGGAGCGTCGATGGAGTATAGGAACAGGCCGACTGGGCGGTCGGGATGGGACTGTTTCAGAAAGCATCTGACACGAGCCACCCCGCTCTCAGAAAGGAGCGGAGTGGCCCGTGGGAGGGGTCAAGCGTAAGTGTCGATCAGCGTACCGAGCACTTCATCGGCGGCCTTGGCGACTTTCACCCCCAGCTCCGCCTGGACCTTGCCCATGGACAGTTCGACCATGCTGCCGGCCAGGTCCGATTGCTGGCTGCGATCGACGGAGCGCAGGCGTTCGACCTGGAGTTCGGAAGACTGGCTGGAGACAGAGCGTTCAATGGTCGTGTTGGCGATCTGGCTGGCAGCCTGATCGACACGGTTCTGCCCGGTCTGAATGGTACTCAGGCCAGCGTAGAAAGCGGTATTCCCGGAAATTTCCATGGGAGGACTCGACTCGGTAAAGAATGAACAACCGCTATTGAACCAGACGCGTCAAAAAAAGACCCGTCAAAAACACTAATGGCACAGTGCCTCATCATAGGCAAAATCTAGTCAAGCAGATCCAGTTGCAGATGTGCGGCCACCGCTTCCGCGCTCATAGCTTTCAGCCATGGAACCCGGCCCAGGCAAGGCGCGGGCAGACGCTCCGCCAGGGTGGCGAGATTTTCCTCGAGCCGCGAAGTCTTCGGATCGATGATGTTGGCCACCCAGCCGGCCAGTTGCAAACCATCCTGGGCAATGGCCTCGGCTGTCAGCAAGGCATGACTGATACAGCCCAGGCGCACGCCCACCACCAGGATCACCGGCAGGTCCAGGGCCATGGCCAGGTCGGACAGGTTGTCCTGGCCGGCCAGCGGCACCCGCCAGCCGCCCGCCCCTTCGATCAGGGTGAAGTCCGCGCCCTTGGCCAGCACCTGGCGCATGGGGCCGAGCAAGGCTTGCACGGTCAACGCCACGCCGGCCTCACGGGCCGCCAGATGGGGGGCAATGGCCGGTTCGAAGGCCAGCGGGTTGACCTCGTCATAGGTCAGCGGCAACGAGCACTCGGCCAGCAATGCCAGCGCATCGGCGTTGCGCAGCCCATTGGGGGACGGGTCGCAACCCGATGCCACGGGTTTCCCGGCCGCCGTGCTCAGCCCCGAAAGGCGCGCCGCATGCAGCAGCCCCGCAGCGACAGTGGTCTTGCCGACGTCGGTGTCTGTTCCGGTAATGAAATAGGCTTGGCTCATAGCGGTTTCTCCAACACGGCGTAGACCACCTGGTAGGTCGCGGGCAGTCCCTGCGTTTGACGAAACTGTTCATAGGCGTCGATCAAGCCCTTGATCCGCGCCCGTCCTGTCAGCCCGCCGGGCCGACCAGGATTGAGGTTGTGCGCGCCCAAGGCCTTCAACTCGTGGGTCAGGCTGCGCACATCCGGGTAGTGCAGCACATGCGGGCAGGTTTCCAGGCTCAGCACGCGCAAGCCACTTGCTGCGCACAGCTGTTGATAAGTGCTGAACTCGCGGAAGCGGTTGACATGCACCATGCCGTCGACCTGACGCCAACTGTCGCGCAATTCGTACAGCGTACCCACGCACAGGCTGGCGAAGGCCAGCACGCCGCCCGGTTTCAGCACCCGCTGCGCTTCGCCGAGCACCGCACGGAAATCCGCGCACCACTGCACCGCCAGGCTGGAGAAAATCAGCTCGCAACTCTGCCCCTGCAACGGCAGGCGCTCGGCATCTCCGGCAATGAAATGCTGTGCCCCGCCCAATGGCCGGGCGTGTTCGAGCATGCCTTCGGCGATGTCCAGGGCCAGCCCTTCGCTGGCCTGGAAACGCTGGCCCAGCAGACGGCTGAAATGACCGGTGCCGCAGCCCATGTCCAGCCAGCGACCCGGCTCGCGGTCTGCTGGAAGACGGCTCAGCAACTCGTTGCCCACGTCGCGCTGCAGTTGCGCCACGCTGTCGTAGCTGGACGCGGCGCGGGAAAAGGAAGCCGCCACCTGGCGCTTGTCGGGCAAGCTGCCGGGCAGTTTGGGAAGGGACAGATCAGTCATCACCGGACTCATGCAAAAAAGCCTGGATCGCCCCCGCCACACCGTGGGGATCCTCCAGAAGGAACGCGTGGCTGGCCTGTTCGATCAGACCTACTTCGATATCGGGCAACAACGTCAGCAATTCACCCGCGGCCTCGGCCGGCACCAGGCCGTCGAGCCCGGCGAACAGATGCAACTGCGGGCCACGAAACGCCTGCAGAGCGTTACGGGTGTCCAGCTGCGCCAGCAACTCCAGGCCGGCCATCAACACCGGGCCCGAGGTGTGCGGCGCACCGCCCGACAGCAGGCGCGACAGGCCCCGCGGATCGCTGGCGCCCTGGGCACACAGCAGGCTGAAGCGTTTGAGAGTGGTGCGCGGGTCGGCATTGCACCCAGCGAGAAACCCGTCGAAGGTCTCCCCCGGCATCGCGCTCGACCACTCGGCATGGGCCACGAAGCAGGGGTTGCTGGCCAAGGTCAGCAGGCCACAGCAGCGGTCGCCGCGACGCGCCGCCAGTTCGGAGGCCAGCATGCCGCCCAGCGACCAGCCACCAAGCCAGGCATTGTCCGGCAGGCTGGCGTCCAGTTCGTCGAGCCACTCTTTCAGGTCGCTGGACTCCAGCTCCGGCAACGGTTCGATCTCGACCCGCAGGTGCTCGTCCAGCCCCTGCAAGGCCGCCGCCAAAGGCTCCAGCGGCGAGACGCCGAGGCCCCAACCGGGCAACAGAATCAGTCGATCACGCATGGCTTGGCTCCGGTCCCAGTTCGGTAAAACACTCCGCCAATGCATTCAACAATAGCTGGACCTGAGCTTCGCTGTGGGCCGCGGACAGAGTAACCCGCAGGCGCGCGCTGCCCGCGGGGACGGTCGGCGGACGGATCGCGGTGACCATCAGGCCGCGCTCGCGCAGCTTCTGCGACAGGCGAACCGCCCGCCCACTGTCGCCGATCAGGATCGGCTGGATCGGCGTGAAGCTGTCCATCAGCGTCAGACCGATCTGCTCGGCGCCCTGGCGGAACTGACGGATCAGCGCATTCAGGTGCTCGCGCCGCCAGTGCTCGCTACGCAGCAACTCCAGACTCTTCAGGGTGGCGCAAGCCAGGGCCGGCGGCTGGCTGGTGGTGTAGATATAAGGACGCGCGAATTGCACCAGGCTTTCGATCAGTTCCTCACTGCCGGCGACAAAGGCCCCAGCGGTGCCGAACGCCTTGCCGAGGGTGCCGACCAGCACCGGCACATCGTCCTGGCTCAAGCCGAAGTGCTCGACAATCCCCGCGCCATTGGCCCCCAGCGGCCCGAAGCCGTGGGCATCGTCGACCATCAGCCAGGCGCCCCTGGCCCGGGTTTCACGGGCCAGCGCCGGCAAGTCGGCGAGGTCGCCGTCCATGCTGAACACGCCGTCGGTGACCACCAGGGTATTGCCCGTGGCTTTCTCCAGCCGCTTGGCCAGGCTGGCGGCATCGTTGTGCAGGTAACGGTTGAAGCGTGCGCCGGAAAGCAGCCCGGCATCCAGCAACGAGGCGTGGTTGAGGCGATCTTCCAGCACCGTGTCGCCCTGGCCCACCAGGGCGGTGACCGCGCCGAGGTTGGCCATGTAGCCGGTGGTGAACAGCAACGCCCGTGGGCGGCCGGTGAATTCGGCCAGGGCTTCTTCCAGTTGATGGTGGGGCGTGCTGTGGCCGATCACCAGGTGCGAAGCGCCGCCGCCCACGCCCCAGCGCGACGCGCCGGCGCGCCAGGCTTCGATCACTTGCGGGTGATTGGCCAGGCCCAGGTAATCGTTGTTGCAGAACGCCAGCAAGGGCTGGCCGTCGACCACCACCTGCGGCCCTTGCGGGCTTTCCAGCAGGGGGCGCTGGCGATAAAGGTTTTCGGCACGACGGGCAGCGAGACGCGCGCGGAGATCGAAAGACATGCAGGCCTCGCAGGCAAGAAAAGAGACATCATCCCTGTAACGGAGCGGAGCTTGCCCGCGCATGGTTCACCGCGTGAGCCAGGGACACAGAGGTGTCTGGATCGCGGGCAATCGAGCGTCGACCGGCCTCTCCTACAGGGGCAGCAGATCAGACGGCAGCGTTGTAGAACTGCTCGCTGCTCTTCTGTTCCACCAGCGCCTGTTCGATGGCCGCCTGATGCACTTCGTCGGCGTGCTCTTCGCGGGCTTCCGGGGCGATGCCCAGGCGCGCGAACAGTTGCATGTCCTTGTCGGCCTGCGGGTTGGCGGTGGTCAGCAGTTTCTCGCCGTAAAAGATCGAGTTGGCGCCGGCGAAAAACGCCAGGGCCTGCATCTGATCGTTCATCGCTTCGCGGCCGGCGGACAGGCGCACGTGGGATTGCGGCATCAGGATACGGGCCACGGCGAGCATGCGGATGAAGTCGAACGGATCGACCTCCTCGGAGTTTTCCAGCGGCGTACCGGCCACTTTCACCAGCATGTTGATCGGCACCGACTCCGGGTGTTCCGGCAGGTTGGCCAGCTGGATCAGCAGGCCGGCGCGGTCATCGAGGGATTCGCCCATGCCCAGGATGCCACCGGAGCAGATCTTCATCCCGGCATCGCGCACGTAGGCCAGGGTCTGCAGGCGTTCGCTGTAGGTGCGGGTGGTGATGATGTTGCCGTAGAACTCCGGCGAGGTATCGAGGTTGTGGTTGTAGTAGTCCAGGCCGGCCTTGGCCAGCGCTTCGGTCTGGTCCTGGTCCAGGCGACCGAGGGTCATGCAGGTTTCCAGGCCCATGGCCTTCACGCCTTTGACCATCTCCAGCACGTACGGCATGTCTTTGGCCGAGGGGTGTTTCCAGGCCGCGCCCATGCAGAAACGGGTCGAACCGATGGCCTTGGCGCGTGCGGCCTCTTCGAGGACCTTCTGCACTTCCATCAGCTTTTCTTTTTCCAGGCCGGTGTTGTAGTGACCGGACTGCGGACCTGACCTACGGCGGCGTGATCCTCAAGTACAACGTCTCGGTGATCGCGCCTTACGCCCTGGGCCACATCGAACTGAAGATCCCTTACAACC
>NZ_JBNNVU010000068.1:0-29655 GCF_050280705.1 Pseudomonas sp. NPDC089530
GGCCATTTCCACGTGCTGGATCTGGTCGCGACCGACCGGCACCTGGTGCGCGTTGAACATCAGGATGTCCGCGATGCTGACTATCTCCCGGCGTTACGCCGCCATAATGCGTGATGACGCGCATTATCCGCTTCTCCCAGAAAAGCGGTCAACTATTGTTACGGTATATCAATAAGCCCAAGCCACCGCGCAAAATGCAAAAAGGCCCGTTATGGGCCTTTTTGCTGAAGCGGGCAGACGCCTTACGGCAGCATGCCGGCGTGGGACAGACCCAGGCGCTCATCCAGACCGAACAGGATGTTCAGGTTCTGTACCGCCTGGCCCGAAGCGCCCTTCACCAGATTGTCGATCACCGACAACACCACCACCAGATCGCCATCCTGCGGACGGTGCACGGCGATCCTGCATACGTTGGCGCCCCGCACGCTGCGGGTTTCCGGATGGCTGCCCGCCGGCATGACGTCCACGAACGGTTCGTTGGCATAACGCTTCTCGAACAGCGCCTGCAGATCCACCGACTTGTCGACGACGGTGGAGTAGAGCGTCGAGTGAATGCCGCGAATCATCGGCGTCAGGTGCGGTACGAACGTCAGGCCGACATCCTTGCCCGCCGCACGACGCAGCCCCTGACGGATCTCCGGCAGGTGACGGTGCCCCTTGACCGCGTAAGCCTTCATGCTTTCCGACGTCTCGGAATACAGGGAGCCGACACTGGCGCCACGACCGGCACCGCTGACGCCCGACTTGCAGTCGGCAATCAGCCGCGAAGTGTCTGCCAGGCCCGCCTCCAGCAGTGGCAGGAAACCGAGCTGGGTCGCCGTCGGGTAGCAACCTGGAACAGCGATCAGGCGTGCCTTCTTGATCTGCTCGCGATTGACTTCCGGTAGGCCATACACCGCTTCATCCAACAGCTCAGGGGCGCCATGGGGCTGACCGTACCACTTGGCCCACTCATCGGCGTCCTGCAGGCGGAAGTCCGCCGACAGGTCAATGACCTTGGTCCCCGCCGCCAGCAACTCACCCGCCAGGGCGTGGGCAACGCCGTGCGGCGTCGCGAAGAACACCACGTCGCAGGCTCCGAGGGTCTTGATGTCCGGAACGCTGAACGCCAGGCCGTCGTAGTGGCCTCGCAGGTTCGGGTACATATCGGCAACAGCAAGGCCCGCCTCGGATCGGGAAGTGATGACAACCACTTCAGCTTGCGGATGCTGTGCCAACAGACGCAGCAGTTCGACACCGGTGTAACCCGTGCCGCCGACGATACCGACCTTGACCATAAACCTGCCCTCAACGAACCCACTGGAAAGCCGTCGATAATAGGGGCCGAAAGACCCTGCGACAACCGTCAAGGTGACGTGCGGAGGCTCCAGCCTCTACTATCTTCGCCACCGTGAACCTGGGAATAACCAAAATGCTCTATCTATGGCTCAAAGCCTTGCACATCGTCAGTCTGGTCTGCTGGTTTGCCGGACTGTTCTACCTGCCGCGCCTGTTCGTTTACCACGCCCAAAGCGAAGACACGATCAGTAAGGAACGCTTCAGCATCATGGAGCGCAAGCTGTATCGCGGGATCATGGGCCCAGCGATGATCGCCACGCTGGTTTTCGGCATCTGGCTGCTGAGCCTGAACCCCAGCGCGTACTTCGGCCAGGGCGGCTGGATGCACGCCAAACTGACACTGGTAGTCATCCTGATTGGCTACCACCACATGTGTGGCGCCCAGGTAAAACGTTTTGCCCGTGGCGAAAACACCCGCAGCCATGTCTTTTACCGCTGGTTCAATGAAGTTCCAGTTCTGGTATTGCTGGCTGTTGTAATTCTGGTCGTCGTCCGGCCGTTCTAACTCCTACCAGCCGTCCTTATTCGGGGTACTTCCAATGTCGCTGCCCGCTCTGCTCGAACAACGCCTGCGCCTGCCCGTCGTGGCGGCACCGATGTTCCTGATTTCCAACCCGCAACTGGTCCTGGCTTGCTGTCGCAATGGTGTGGTCGGCAGCTTTCCAGCCCTCAACCAGCGTGAAAGCAGCGGTTTCAAGGCCTGGCTGGAAGAAATCGAAGCGGGCCTTGCGACCCTGGAGAACCCCGCGCCTTATGCCGTCAACCTGATCGTGCACCACAGCAACCCACGCCTGAAGGCCGACCTGGCAATCTGCATCGAACACAAGGTGCCTATCGTCATCACCAGCCTGGGGGCAGTAAAGGATCTGGTCGATGCGGTGCATGACTACGGCGGCCTGGTGTTCCATGACGTCACTACTCGACGCCATGCGGAAAAAGCCGCCGAGGCCGGGGTCGACGGGTTGATCGCAGTAGCCGCGGGCGCCGGCGGCCATGCCGGGACCTGGAGTCCGTTCTCGCTGATCGCCGAAATCCGCCAGTTCTTCGACAAGACGCTGCTGCTGGCTGGCTGCCTGAACCACGGCCACGAGATCCTCGCCGCACAACTGCTCGGCGCCGACCTCGCCTATTTCGGCACCCGCTTTATCGGTACCACGGAAAGCCACGCGCCCCAGGCCTACAAGGACATGCTGCTGAGCGCCAAGGCCGCCGACATCGTGCATACCGCGGCGGTCTCCGGGGTTCCGGCCAGTTTCATGCGCCAAAGCCTGGAAAGTGCCGGCTTCGACCTCGCCGCCCTGCAAGGCAAGGGCGACGTCGACTTCGGCTCGAAGCTCAAACCGGTCAACGACGAAGCCAAAGCCTGGAAGACCGTATGGTCCGCCGGCCAAGGCGTTGGTGAAATCGATGACTTGCCGAGTGTCGACCAACTGGTCGCCCGTCTGGACGCCGAATACCGCGCGGCACTGGAGCAGGCCGCCCGCTTGCCGAAACGCTGGCCGCGCTGAATCGCTGATGTTTTTTTGGCCGGCAATGGATGGCTGGCCTTAAACTATCGCCCGATTAAGCCCCCCTTCTATATAAAGCCGACAAGGAAGCCCAGCATGAGCGAAAACCGTTTCAAAATCCTATTTGACGGGGCCGTGCTTCCGGGAGTCGAGATCGAACACGCCAAGCAGAAAATCGCCAAGCTGTTCAAAAGCGATATCGCTGCGATCGAGCCTCTGTTCAGGGGACAAACCATCACCCTCAAGCGTGACCTCTCGCAGCAGGATGCGGAGATTTATCTTGCTGCGCTGAATCAGGCCGGCATCGACCCACGCCTCGAGCCGGACCTTGCACCAGGTGCCGGCCAGCCGGCCCCGAGACCTGCACCTGCGCCCACAGCCACAGCCACAGCCACAGCGCCAGCTCCTGCGGTGCCCGCGCCCCAGGCAGAACCCAGCACCACAAGTGACTGGCTGCGCCCGCCCCCTGCTCCAGAGCCCGAGGCCAGTACCGGTGCTTCGCCCTACGCCCCACCGCAAGCCAGTGTCGGCGATCCCCTCCCGGAGTTTGGCGAGCTGAAATTCCATTCCGTCGAAGGGCGCATCGGACGCCTGCGTTATCTGGCCTGGACCCTGGCGTTGCTACTACTGGCGGTCCTGGTCGGTGGCTTCCTGACCGCGGCGCTCATCGGTAACGGGCTGCAGGTCATAGGGATGATATTCCTTGGCTGTGTGGCGATAGGCTTCGCTTACCTGAACATCACCATCTCCGTTCAACGCCTGCATGACCTTGGCTGGTCGGGCTGGCTCTGGCTGTTGAACCTGCTGCCTTTTGTCTATGCAGTGTTCCCACTACTGCTCGCGGTCCTGCCGGGCAACACCGGCGCCAACCGCTACGGCGCGCCACCACCGCCGAACAGCAGCGGGGTCAAGGTGTTGGCGGCGCTGTGGATAGTCGTTCTGTTGCTGTCCTTCATCGGTGGACTCAGCTCGGTTTGATCCCACGATCGAAAACAGCAAGCCGGCCCCGGCCACCTGTAAACTATCGGCTTGATTTAGCACGCCGCCGCCCTGGACCTTTACCCACAGGCGGCCGGCCGTTGCAATGGAGAACCGCATGACCCGTTACGCTCTGATCACCGGTGCTTCCAGCGGCATAGGCCTGGCCCTGGCCGAAGCGCTGGCCCGACGCGGCCGCAGCCTGATCCTGGTGGCCCGGCAGCGTGATCAGCTGGAAAGTATCGCCATCGAACTGACCCAGCGCTTTGGCGTGGAAGTGCTGTTTCGCGCCTGCGACCTGGGTGAACCTCTGCGGCTTTCGGGTTTTCTGCTGGAGCTGGAGGAAGGCGACCGGCAGATCGATCTGCTGGTGAATTGCGCCGGGATCGGCACCTGTGGCCCGTTCCTCGCCCAGGACTGGATGACCGAGCAGGACCTGATCGAAGTGAACATCCTGGCCCTTACCCGCCTGTGCCATGCCCTGGGCAACAGCATGGCGCTGCAGGGCGGCGGGCAGATTCTCAACGTCGCCTCGATCGCCGGCTTCTATCCCGGCCCCTGGATGAGCACCTACTACGCCAGCAAGGCCTATGTGCTGCACTTCTCCGAAGGCCTGCGCGAAGAACTGAAGAAGAACGGGATCAAGGTTTCCGTGCTCTGCCCCGGCCCGACCCGCACCGGCTTCTTCAATACCGCCCAGCTGAACACCGAGAAACTCAACGACAGCAAATTGCTGATGAGCCCGGAAGAAGTCGCTCTGTATACCGTGCGCGCCCTGGACAAGAACCGCGCGATCATCATCCCCGGTCGCCGCAACCGCTGGTTCGCCTTCAGCCCACGCCTGGGTTCGCGCTGGCTGACCCGAAAGATTTCCGGCGCCGTCAACAAAGCCTATTGCCCGCGCTGACCAGACAACCATCCAAGGCTGGGCGCACTCGGCTTGCCTGAGTACACTCAGCCCGGACCAACACAACGGAGAAACAGCTGTGGATACTCTGTTCACCAAGATCATCAACCGGGAAATACCCGCGAGGATCATCTACGAGGACGACCAGGTTCTGGCCTTCCACGATATCGCCCCACAGGCGCCCGTGCATTTCCTGGTGATCCCGAAAAAACCAGTGCGCACCCTCAACGACCTGACCGAAGACGACAAGCTGCTGGCCGGCCATATTCTGTTCACCGCCCAGCGCCTGGCCAAGGAACTGGGTTGCGAAGACGGCTTCCGCGTCGTCATGAACTGCAATGAACTGGGCGGCCAGACCGTGTACCACATTCACATGCACGTTCTGGGTCAGCGCCAGATGCACTGGCCTCCGGGCTGATTCCGCCCGACCGTGCGCGCCAGCACACCCCACGCGCGGTTTTACCGCGGGTGTGCTGATCCAGCGCAGGCCTCGCACCATCGATTGGGGTAAACTGGCCGCCGTGATTCTTCCCGGAGGTAAGCATGGCTACCCAACGTCACTACTCGCCGCTTGACCGTCTCCTGCTGCAGGCAGACGCGGCAATGCGCACCTTGCTACCCTTCAGCGGTCAGCCTTATCGCCCGTCCCCTGCCATCGTGCAGCCGGACGCGCAGATGAGCGAAGAAGACACCCGGCATGTCGCCGGCCTGATGCGCATCAACCACACCGGTGAAGTCTGCGCCCAGGCGCTGTACCAGGGCCAGGCCCTGACCGCCAAGCTGCCGCAGGTGCGCGCCGCCATGGAGCATGCCGCGGAAGAAGAAATCGACCACCTGGCCTGGTGCGAACAACGCATCCGCCAGCTGGGCAGCCACCCCAGCGTCCTCAACCCCCTGTTCTACGGCATGTCGTTCGGTATCGGCGCGGTTGCCGGGCTGATCAGCGACAAGGTCAGCCTGGGTTTCGTGGCGGCCACTGAAGATCAGGTGTGCAAACACCTCAACGAACACCTCGCGCAATTACCGGCCGAGGACGAAAAGTCCCGGGCGATTCTCGAACAAATGCGCATCGACGAAGAACAACACGCCGAAAGTGCCCTGGATGCCGGTGGATTCCGCTTCCCGGCGCCGGTGAAGTTCGGCATGAGCCTGCTGGCCAAGGTCATGACCAAAAGCACTTACCGGATCTGAGCGAGACCAATCGCAGGCAAAAAAAGGGCGCTCTTTCAGCGCCCTTTCTTTTGTCGCGAATTCAGGAGGGGCGAATGGCGACTCACCCGAGCTCGACGATTTCGTAATCGTGAGTGATGGCAACCCCGGCCGCGCCGAGCATGATCGATGCCGAGCAGTACTTTTCCGCCGACAGCTCGATAGCACGCTTGACCTGGGCTTCCTTCAGCCCACGGCCCTTGACCACGAAGTGCATGTGGATCTTGGTGAAGACCTTGGGGTCCTCGGTAGCACGCTCGGCGTCGAGGAAAGCTTCGCAACTTTCGACAGGCTGGCGGGATTTTTTCAGGATGCTGACCACGTCGAAACTGCTGCAACCGCCCACACCAAGCAGCAGCATCTCCATCGGGCGCACGCCCAGGTTACGGCCACCGGCTTCCGGCGGGCCATCCATTACCACCACATGACCGCTGCCCGACTCCCCGAGGAACATGGCTTCGCCAGCCCATTGGATGCGTGCCTTCATCGCCAAGACTCCACTGCTAAAAAAGGGTCGCCAGCTTAGCACAGGGGCTCGAAAGGGCAGCGCTTTGCCGGATCCGGTGCCACACTCGGTTCTGATAGGAAAATTCTTAATTAACGAAAGGATGTGTCTGTTAAGCTGGCGCCAAATCGCTGGCGCTTTGCCAGCTCCCACAAGAAAACCAAATCACACCGCGCTGCCTTTTCGGGATACAACCATGGTTGCTGTTGCCCCTACACCCAGGATCAAGAACCTCGACAAGCTGTTGATGCATTGCCAGCGCCGCCGTTACCAGGCCAAGAGCAACATCATCTGCGCCGGCGACCAGTCGGACACGCTGTTCTTCATCATCAAAGGCTCGGTCACCATCCTGATCGAAGACGATGACGGCCGGGAAATGATCATCGCCTACCTCAATGCCGGGGACTTTTTCGGCGAACTGGGCCTGTTCGAACAGGCCGGGCATGAGCAACAACGCAGCGCCTGGGTACGGGCCAAGGTCGAATGCGAAGTCGCCGAGATCAGTTATGTGAAATTCCGCGAACTGTCCCAGCAGGATCCGGACATTCTCTATGTGCTCGGCGGCCAGATCGCCCAGCGCCTGCGCAACACCACACGCAAGGTCGGCGACCTGGCATTTTTTGACGTCACCGGGCGGGTGGCCCGCTGCCTGCTCGACCTGTGCAAACAGCCTGACGCCATGACGCACCCGGACGGCATGCAGATCAAGGTGACACGTCAGGAAATCGGACGGATCGTCGGCTGCTCCCGGGAGATGGTCGGCCGGGTGCTCAAGGACCTCGAAGAACGCAACCTGGTCCACGTCAAGGGCAAGACCATGGTGGTGTTTGGCACCCGCTAGAGCGGTAATACCTGCGACAGCATCTGCCGGTACAAGGCATCCAGGCGCTCGAGGGCATTCGACGCAACGAACACCTCATGCAAGGCGATATGGCTCTCGGCGCGGCAACGCTGCTCCAGGCCACAGGCCCGGTTGAAACGATTGACCGCCGCCACCATGGTTTCCCGCTCGTCCTCCAGCAGCAGCGCCCCATGCACCAGCCCGACCGGGCGCGTCCCACCCTTGCTCTGGCGCCAACGCTGGGCCGTGCCGACCATCTTGCGTCCGTTGAGATTGACGTTGAAACGACCATCGCAGAAAGCACCGTCGATTTCGCCCAGGGAGGGTTCGCCGCCCAACTCGGTGAGCAGATCGCAGATCGGCTGGCACAAGCGGTGATAACCGGTCTCGATCCGGTTCTGGTCGCCCTCGCTGCGCGGGGGCGCGTAAACCAGGGCAATATTGACCGTTGCCGCCAACTGCGGCACCGGCTCCCCGCCGGTTTCCCTCAGCAACACCGGCCAGCCACTGGCCGCCAGCTCATCGCAGGCCTGCTCGAACCCCGGCAGGCGACTCAACCGGCGCGGCATGACCAGTGCCCTGTCGCTGGGCTGCCAGAACAGCAAACCGTATTCCTGATCACCGGTGCAGACCTGGGCGAGCAAATCCTGTTCGGCCTGCAGGCCGGCTTCGACAGTCAGGGAAAGAGGCAGGGTCATGACAGTAAGAATCCTTTTGCAGTGGATATGAAAAAGCCGGCGACGCCGGCTTGTTCATCAACTCAGGTTCAGTCCAGGGTCGAACCGCTCACCGGCAGGCCGCGCTCCGGGAAGAACAGGCGCTGCAGCTCCTGGCCCGGGCTTTCGGCGCGCATGAAGGCTTCGCCCACCAGGAAGGAGTAGACGTCGCTGATTTCCATCAGCTCGACATCGGCCCGGTTGAGGATGCCGCTCTCGGTGATCACCAGACGGTCGCGCGGGATCTGCGGCAACAGATCGAGGGTGGTCTCGAGACTGACCTCGAAGGTGTGCAGGTTGCGGTTGTTGATACCCACCAGCGGCGTGTCGAGGGTTTTCAGGGCGCGCTGCAGTTCGTCGCCGTCGTGCACTTCCACCAGCACATCGAGCCCCACGCCCTTGGCCACCGCCGCCAGCTCGGCCATTTTGGCATCATCCAGCGCAGCCACGATCAACAGCACACAGTCGGCGCCCAGGGCACGGGCTTCGACGATCTGGTACGGATCGATCATGAAGTCCTTGCGGATCACCGGCAGCGAACAGGCGGCACGCGCCTGCTGCAGGTAAGCGTCGGCGCCCTGGAAATAGTCGATGTCGGTGAGTACCGACAGGCAGGTCGCCCCGCCCTTCTCATAGCTCTTGGCGATCTCTGCCGGCACGAAGTGCTCGCGGATCACACCTTTGCTCGGCGAAGCCTTCTTGATTTCAGCGATCACCGCCGGCTGCTTGAGCTTGGCCTGGTTGAGCAGTGCCTTGGCAAACCCCCGCGGCGCATCCGCGGAACGGGCCAGGCCTTCGAGTTCGGCCAGGCTCACCCGCGCTCGGCGCTCAGCCACTTCCTCGACCTTGCGGGCGAGGATCTTTTCCAGAACCGTCGGCACACTCATCCTTCATTCTCCTGCTTGAATACCGCGGTAAAGGCGCCCAATTCCTCAAGCTTCTCGCGAGCCAACCCGGTGTGCAGGGCATCATGGGCCAGGGCCACGCCCTCTTTCAGGCTGCTGGCATGGTCCGCCGCATAGAGCGCGGCACCGGCATTGAGCACGATCATCTCCGCTGCTTTCTGCCCATGTTCGGTCTTGCGCCGTCCCAGGGCATCGCGAATCAGTTCCAGCGAAGCCGCCGGGCTCTCGACCACCAGGCCGAACAGGCTCTGGCTCTTGATGCCCAGGTCTTCAGGCTGGACCCAGTATTCGGTAATTTCGTCGTTTTTCAGTTCGGCCACATAAGTCGGTGCCGCGAGGCTGAACTCATCCAGCCCGTCCTGGGAGTGCACCACCAGCACGTGCTTGCTGCCCAGGCGCTGCAAGACTTCGGCCAGAGGCCGGCACAGGGCCTGGGTGAACACACCCACCACCTGATGTTTCACGCCGGCCGGATTCGTAAGCGGGCCGAGCATATTGAACAGGGTACGCAGGCCCAGCTCGCGGCGTGGGCCGGCGGCGTGCTTCATCGCGCCGTGATGGGCCTGGGCGAACATGAAGCCGATGCCGACGTTGTCGATGCAGCGGGCGACCTGTACCGGGGTCAGGTTCAGGTAGATACCGGCGGACTCGAGCAGATCGGCACTGCCGCTTTTCCCGGAGACCGCGCGGTTGCCGTGCTTGGCCACCGTGCAGCCGGCCGCGGCGACGACAAAGGAAGAAGCGGTGGACACGTTGAAGATGTTCGCACCGTCACCGCCGGTGCCGACTACATCGACCACGCCGTCGAGGGTTTTCAGTTCGACCTTGTCCGCCAGCTCGCGCATGACCGAAACGGCACCGACGATTTCATCGATGCTTTCGCTCTTCATGCGCATGGCCATCATGAAGGCGCCGATCTGCGCGTCGGTGCACTGACCGGTCATGATTTCCCGCATGACATGACGCATTTCATCAGTGCTCAGGTCGAGGTGGCCGACGATACGGCTCAGGGCTGTCTTGATATCCATGGAAAGTCCTTAGCGCGTGCCGCCGCTCTGTTTGAGGAAGTTGGCGAACAGCTCGTGACCCTGCTCGGTGAGAATGGATTCGGGGTGGAACTGCACCCCTTCGATGTTCAGCGTCTTGTGGCGCAGCCCCATGATCTCGTCGACGGAGCCGTCTTCCAGTTGGGTCCAGGCGGTCAGCTCGAGGCAGTCCGGCAAGGTGTCGTGCTTGACCACCAGCGAGTGGTAACGGGTCACGGTCAGCGGGTGGTTCAGACCGGCGAATACACCCTTGTCCTGGTGGAATACCGGACTAGTCTTACCGTGCATCACCTGGCGCGCGCGCACCACGTCGCCGCCGAAGGCCTGGCCGATGGACTGGTGGCCCAGGCAGACCCCCAGGATCGGCAGCTTGCCGGCGAAATGCTTGATGGCTTCGATGGACACGCCGGCTTCGGTCGGCGTGCAAGGGCCGGGCGATACGACGATCCGCTCAGGGTTGAGCGCTTCGATCTCGGCCACGGTCAGTTCGTCGTTGCGCACCACCTTGACCTCGGCACCCAGCTCGCCAAGGTACTGCACAACGTTATAGGTAAAGGAGTCGTAGTTATCGATCATCAGCAACATGGGGGTTACAACCTCTTGAATTCACTGACTTTAAATACGGCCTTCAGTGGATTGCCCGCTGATGCGCCCGCCGCAGGCTGCAATCACTCAACCAGCACAAGCGGAATCGAACAGAGGGTAAAGAAGGCAAAGCGGTACAGGTCCGGCCGGGCCGGCAGAGAACAGTCAGGCGCGCCAACGCCAACGGGCGTGGGCCTTAACAACTCGCATCAAGAGTTTGCTGACGATCAACACGGGGAAGGTCTCATTCATACGTTCAGGCACAGTAACTTAGCTGAGCAGAGCGTGCAATATGGCGGGGCCCGCGCCCGGATAAACAGACGATGCGGCCTTTTGCCATAGCTGATGCGCAAAAGTTTTTGGTACTGTCGTCTCGTTCAATACAAAAATAAATAAAACGGACTTCCTTATGATCAGACAGAAATTGTTTGTACCGCTTGCCAGCACTCTCCTGTCCCTGGCCTGCACCCAGGCGATCGCCGCGCCCTCCCCCTATTCGAGTTTTATCGTGTTCGGCGACAGCCTCAACGATGCCGGGCAATTCGCCGACCCCGGCGGCCCCTCGGGAGCGACCCATCGTTTCACCAACCGCACCGGTCCGCTCTACCTGGACGGCAGCGGGGAAATCCGTGCCGCCAACTCGACCCAATTGCTCGGCGCCAGGCTGGGGTACTCGCAGGACCAGCTCGCCGCCTCGACCTCGGCCACCCGCGCCAGCGAAGGCCTGCCCGACGGCAACAACTGGGCGGTCGGCGGTTATCGCACCGACCAGATTCTCGAATCGATCACCGGCACGTCGGATACCGGCTCCCGCAGTCGCCCCGGCTATCTGCCAAGCAACGGCCTGCGCGCCGACCCGAATGCCCTCTATTACCTGTCCGGCGGCGGCAACGACTTCCTTCAGGGGCGGATCCTCAACACCGACCAGGCCAACGCCGCGGCCGATCGCCTGGTCAGCAGCGCCCAGGTCCTGCAACAGGCCGGCGCCCGCTACATCATGGTCTGGCTGCTGCCGGACATCGGCCTGACCCCGGCGATCAATGGCACCGCCTTTCAAAACACCGCCTCGCAGCTGAGCAATCAGTTCAATAGCCGGCTGGTGCAACAACTGCGGACCGTCAATGCCGAAGTCATCGCCCTGAATATTCCCTTGCTGCTCAAAGAAGCCTTCGCCAACCCGGCCCAGTTCAACCTGGCCACCGACCAGAACCTCACCGCCACCTGCTTCAGCGGCAGCGGCTGCACGGAAAACGCCCGCTACGGCATCCACAGTGCGACACCGGACCCGACCAAGCTGATCTATAACGACTCGGTCCACCCCACCGAAGCCGGGCAGAAGCTGATTGCCGATTACGCCTACTCGCTGCTGGCGGCGCCCTGGGAAATCACCCTGCTTCCGGAAATGGCCCAGGGCACCCTGCGCGCGCACCAGGACGAGCTGCGCAACCAGTGGCAAGCCGACTGGGAGAACTGGCAGGGCGTCGGCCAATGGCGCGCCATTGTCGCCGGCGGCGGCCAGCACCAGGACTTCGACAGCCAGCGCAGCGGCGCCAGCGCCGACGGCAACGGCTTCAACCTCAACGTCGGCGGCAGCTACCGACTCAACGAGGCCTGGCGCGTGGGCGTGCTGGCGGGCGCCTATCGGCAGAAGCTCGAAGCCGGCAGCAACGATTCGGACTACAAACTCAACACCTACCTGGGCACCGCTTTCGCCCAGTACCAACAAAACCGCTGGTGGGCCGACGCGGCAGCCACCGCCGGGCATCTGGACTACGACAACCTCAAGCGCAAATTCGACCTGGGCGCCAACGAGCGCGGAGAAAAAGGCGATACCAGCGGCGACGTCCTGGCCTTCAGCGCTCGTGTGGGTTACGACATCGCCCAACAGAGCAGCAGCCCGTGGCACCTGTCGCCGTTCGTCAGCGCCGACTATGCGCGGGTCGAGGTCGATGGCTACTCCGAGGACGGCAGCGACTCCACCGCGCTGACCTTCGATGACCAGAAGCGCACCTCGCGGCGCCTGGGCCTCGGCCTGCAGGGCAAGTACCAGATCACCCAGCAAACCCAGGTCTTCGGCGAAATCGCCCACGAAAAGGAATACGAGGACGATACCCAGAACCTGACCATGGCCCTCAACAGCCTGCCGGATAACCGCTACACCCTGGAAGGCTACACCCCGCAGAGCAACCTGAACCGCCTGAACCTGGGCGTCAGCCACAAAGTCACCCAGGACCTGGCCCTGCGCGCCAGCTACAACATCCGCAAGGACGATGACTTCACCCAACAGGGCATCAATGTGGGGGTCAGCCTCGACTTCTAGAATCCCAGGCAATAAAAAACGCTGCCCCCGCAAGGAGACAGCGTTTTTTATGCCCCGCTGTCCGGACTCAGCTTTCGGGCGTCTGCTCGGCCAGGGCCACGGCGCGGAACATGGCGCGACGCTTGTTCAGGGTTTCTTCCCATTCCAGCGCCGGCACCGAGTCGGCGACGATGCCGCCACCGGCCTGCACATGCAACTCGCCGTCCTTGATCACCGCGGTGCGGATGGCGATGGCCGTGTCCATGTTGCCGTTCCAGGCGAAATAGCCCACCGCCCCGCCATAGACACCGCGCTTGACCGGCTCCAGCTCGTCGATGATTTCCATTGCGCGTATCTTCGGCGCGCCGGACAAGGTGCCCGCCGGCAGGATCGCCCGCAGCGCATCCATGGCAGTCAGCCCGGGCTTCAACTGGCCGGTAACGTTGGACACGATGTGCATCACGTTGGAATAACGCTCGATCACCATCTTCTCGGTGAGCTTCACCGAACCGATCTCGGATACCCGCCCGGTGTCGTTGCGCCCCAGGTCGATCAGCATCAGGTGCTCGGCGATCTCCTTGGCGTCGGACAGCAGGTCCTCTTCCAGCGCCCGGTCGGCTTCTTCGGTGGCGCCCCGCGGACGGGTGCCGGCGATCGGCCGCACGGTGATCAGGTTGTCTTCGACCCGCACCAGCACTTCCGGCGAGCTGCCGACCACATGGAAGTCGCCGAAGTTGAAGAAATACATGTAAGGCGTCGGGTTGAAACAACGCAGGGCGCGGTACAGGTCGATCGGCGCCGCCTTGAAGTCGATGGACATGCGCTGCGACGGCACCACTTGCATGCAGTCGCCCGCCAGGATGTATTCCTTGATGGTGTCGACGGCGCGCTCGTAGTCACCCTGGGTGAAGCTGGAACGGAACACCGGCTCGGCCGCCTGCTGCCTGCTGAAGTCCAGGCCACGACGCGGGGTGATGGGCTGGCGCAACTTTTCCAGCAACGCCTGCAGACGCGCCTGGCCTTGCTCGAAGGCATCGTCCTGGGACGGGTCGGCGAGCACGATGGCGTGCATCTTGCCGGCCAGGTTATCGAACACCACCACGGCGTCGGACACCATCAGCAGAATGTCCGGCACGCCGATCGGATCCGGGTTCGGGCATTTGCCCAGGCGCTTCTCCACGTAGCGCACGCAGTCGTAACCGAAGTAGCCCACCAGGCCACCGTTGAAACGCGGCAGGCCAGCAATGGTCGGCACCTGGTAGCGGGCCTTGAACTCCTCGACGAACGCCAGCGGGTCGGCCACTTCATGGCTTTCGGTCTCGACACCATCGTGGGTCACGCGGACCTGGTGGTCATGCACCCGCAGCACGGTGCGGCAGGGCAAGCCGATGATCGAGTACCGGCCCCACTTCTCGCCGCCCTGCACCGACTCCAGCAGGTAGGAGTTGGGCTGGTCGGCCAGTTTCAGGTAGATCGACAGCGGCGTATCGAAGTCGGCCAGGGTTTCGCAGGCAAGCGGGATGCGGTTATAGCCGGCAGCGGCCAAACGCAGGAATTCTTCGCGGATCATGGGGTGCCTCGTGGCTTGAGGTTCTGACAGTCAGGTATGCAAACGCGCCGGAAGACCGGCCAGGAACACGTCAGGCGCGCCAACGCCAACGGGCCAGGGCCTTGATGACTTTCATCCAGAGTTTGCGAGTGACCACCACGATGGCGTTTCCAGGAGGGGATTGAACAGCGTCGGGCAACGTTATCTCAGCGGCCGGATCCAGGCAACCGGGAATTAGCTGGCGCAGATCGTCGATCACCAGGGCCGGCAATTCCTCGGCAATCGGCCGTCCGTGGTTGTAGCCGTAGCTCAGTGCCACGCACTTCACGCCCGCGGCTTTGGCCGCCTGAACGTCGCTGCGCGAGTCGCCGACGAACAGCGATTGCGAGGCCGGAATGCTGGCCATTTTCATGACGAAGAACAGGGCTGCCGGGTCGGGTTTCTTCTGCGGCAGGGTATCGCCGCCGATGATCCAGCGGAAATATCGGCCGATCTTCATCTGATCCAGCAAGGGCGCGACGAAACGCTCCGGCTTGTTGGTGATCAGCGCCATTTCGACGCCCTGCTTGTGCAGCCACTTGAGGGTGTCGCGCACGCCGGGATAGACCACGGTCAGTTCGTGGCCATCCTCATAGGCGTTGTTGAATAGTTCCAGCGCTCGCTGCGCCTCGGCATCGTCGACGCCCTCGGCCGCGATATCGTTGGCCAGGGCCCGGCGGACCAGCATCTGCACGCCGTTGCCGACCCACTCGCGCACCGCCTCGATACCGGCGGGCGGACGCCCCAGTTTGAGCAGCATGTCATCCACGGCCGCCGCGAGGTCGGGAACCGAATCGACCAGGGTGCCATCCAGGTCGAACATCACCAGCCGCGGCAGACGCCCGGGGAACATCTGCTCGAAACCGCTCATGGACGCGCCAGCGCCAGTTCGGCGCGCATCTTCTCGATCACGTTCCGGTAGTCCGGCGCATTGAAGATCGCCGAGCCGGCCACGAAGGTATCGGCGCCCGCCGCGGCGATTTCGCGGATGTTGTTGACGTTCACGCCGCCGTCGATTTCCAGGCGGATATCGCGACCGGAAGCGTCGATCAGAGCCCGGGCCTCGCGCAGTTTGTCGAGGGTGCCCGGAATGAACTTCTGGCCGCCAAAGCCCGGGTTGACGCTCATCAGCAAGACCATGTCGACCTTGTCCATGACGTACTTGAGCACGTCCAGCGGGGTGGCCGGGTTGAACACCAGGCCGGCCTTGCAGCCGCCTTCGCGGATCATTTGCAGGGAGCGGTCGACGTGCAGCGTGGCTTCCGGGTGGAAGGTGATGTAGGTCGCGCCAGCCTCGATGAAGTCGCCGATGATGCGATCCACCGGGCTCACCATCAGGTGGGCGTCGATCGGCGCGGTGATGCCATATTTACGCAGGGCCGCGCAGACCATCGGGCCGATGGTCAGGTTGGGTACGTAATGGTTGTCCATGACATCGAAGTGCACGATGTCGGCGCCAGCGGCGAGAACATTGTCCACTTCCTCGCCCAGGCGGGCGAAATCGGCGGAGAGGATCGACGGAGCAATAGCGAAGGGCTGCATGACGCACCTTTTTTGAGCAGAATCACGGTGGCGCGCATTGTATACCTCATGCTTTGGCGCGCGCACCGTAACCGCGATGATCAGTAAGCCGCGCGATAGATCTTCTCGATATCGCCGGGGCTCAGCCGGCGCGGGTTGTTGCGCATCAGACGCTCGATCCCCGCGGCCTCCACGGCCATGGACGGGATCGCCTCCTGCGGTACCCCGAAACTGCGCAGCCCCGACGGAATTTCCACCGCGGTGCAGAGCTGGGTCATGGCCTCGACAGCCTTGTCGGCAGCCTCGACCGCGCTCAGATGAGCGGTCCTGACCCCCATGGCCTCGGCGATATCCTGCATGCGCTCGACGCAGGCCATCTTGTTCCAGGTCATGACGTAGGGCAGTAGCAAGGCGTTGCTGACGCCATGGCCGATGTTGAAGCGCCCGCCCAGTGGATAGGCCAGGGCGTGCACCGCACCGACCCCGGCGTTGCCGAAGGCCATGCCGGCCATCAGGCTGGCGGTGGCCATGTCTTCGCGGGCCTGCAGGTGGGCAGGATTGGCGTAGGCCTTGGGCAGCGCCTGGACGATCAGCCGGATGGCGCCGAGGGCCAGGGAGTCGGTGATGGGCGAGGCGTTGAGCGACAGGTAGGCTTCGATGGCGTGCACCAGGGCATCGACGCCGCTCGCGGCAGTGACGCTGCGCGGGCAGGTCAGGGTCATCTGCGGGCTGACCAGCGCCACATCCGGCAACAGATAGTCGCTGACGATGCCCTTTTTCAACTGCGCGACCTTGTCCGAGAGAATCGCCACATTGGTGACCTCGGAGCCGGTGCCGGCCGTGGTGGGGATGGCGATCAGCGGCGGCCCCTTGCGTGGCACCTGGTCGACGCCGAACAGATCCTCGAGTGCCCCGTGATAACCGGCGTAGGCCGCCACGCTTTTGGCGATATCGATGGCGCTGCCGCCACCGAGGCCGATCAACCCGTCATGCCCGCCCTCGCGATAGACCTGCATGCAGTCTTCGACGATGGCGATTTCCGGGTCAGGCTGCACCCGGTCAAAAATCTCGTAGTCGCGGCCCCCCAGCTGCATCAGCGCCAGCTCCACGGTGCCGGACTTGACCAGTGCGGCATCGGTGACGATCAGCGGGTTATCGACATCCAGGCGGCTGAGTTCGGTGGAGAGTTGCTCGATGGCGGCAGAACCGGTGAGCAGTTTGTGAGCGATTTTGAAAGAGGAAAGACTCATGTGCGCGGCCTCTTATGAAGATGGGAGCTGGCACAAGAGTAGCTGGGGATTCGCGGTTGTCTGTCATTTGGCGCACGAATGCCTGAACGGATCGCTCCCCGGCGTGTGCGGGAGCGATCCGTCAGGGCTGATCAGACCGGTGCGGTACGCAGTTTTTCGCTGCGGCCACGCAGCCATTCCAGGGTCAGCAGCAGGATCACCGAGAAGGCGATCAGCAGCGTCGCCGCGGCGGCGATGGTCGGGCTGAGGTTCTCGCGGATACCGCTGAACATCTGCCGTGGCAAGGTGGCTTGCTCGGGGCCGGCGAGGAACAGCGTAACCACCACTTCATCGAACGAGGTGGCGAAGGCGAACAGCGCCCCGCTGATCACCCCCGGCGCGATCAGCGGCAGGGTCACCCGGCGGAAGGTGATCAGCGGCGAAGCGCCGAGGCTGGCTGCGGCCCGCACCAGATTCTGGTTGAAGCCCTGCAGCGTGGCCGAGACGGTGATGATCACAAAGGGTACGCCCAGCACAGCGTGGACGATGATCAGCGAGACGAAGCTGTTGCCCATGCCCAACGGAGCGAAGAACAGATAGCTGGCCACGCCGATGATCACCACCGGCACCACCATCGGCGAAATCACCAGCGCCATCACCAGCGCCTTGCCGGGAAAGTTGCCGCGGGTCAGGCCGATGGACGCCAGCGTGCCGAAGACCATCGCCAGCACGGTGGCCGCCGGGGCGACGATGATGCTGTTCTTCAGGGAGCGCATCCACTCCGCCGAGGCGAAGAAGTCGTGGTACCACTGCAGCGAGAAGCCCTGCAGCGGGTACACCAGGAAGCTGCCCGAGTTGAACGACAGCGGCACGATGACCAGCACCGGCAGGATCAGGAACAACAGAATCAAGCCGCAGAGAATCCGCAAGCTGTAGAACCAGACCCGCTCGACGGGCGACATGTAGGGGCTCAGCATTTCGATTCTCTCCTTAGCTCAGGCGCAGGCGGCTGGCGCCTACCAGCCAGCTGTAGGCCAGGTACAGCACGATGGTTGCCAACAGCAGCAGGCCGCCCAGGGCGGTTGCCATGCCCCAGTTGATGCTGGTGTTGGTGTAGAAGGCGACGAAGTAGCTGACCATCTGGTCGTTCGGGCTGCCCAGCAGGGCCGGGGTGATGTAGTAGCCGATGGCGAGGATGAACACCAGCAGGCAACCGGCGCCGACGCCGGCATAGGTCTGCGGGAAATACACGCGCCAGAAACTGGTGAACGGATGGCAACCCAGGGAAATCGCCGCGCGCATATAGGTGGGCGAGATGCCTTTCATCACGCTGTAGATCGGCAGGATCATGAACGGCAGCAGGATATGCACCATGGAGATGTAGACCCCGGTGCGGTTGAATACCAGCTCCAACGGCTTGTCGATCACGCCCATGGCCATCAGCGCGCTGTTGATCAGGCCGCCCGATTGCAACAGCACGATCCACGCCGCCACACGTACCAGGATCGAGGTCCAGAACGGCAACAGCACCAGAATCATCAACAGGTTGCTCTGGCGCGCCGGCAGGTTGGCCAGCAGGTAAGCCAGGGGATAGGCTAGCACCAGGCAGATGGCGGTGATGATCAGCCCCATCCAGAAGGTCCGGGCGAAGATATCCAGGTAGATAGCCTGGTCCGGGGTCGCCGGAGCGATTTCACCCAGGTCGTCGATCCGGTGATCGACGGCGGCCAGCAGGTAAAACGGGGTCACACTGCTGGTGTTGCGGCGTACCGCCTGCCAGTAGGCCGGGTCGCCCCAGCGCTCGTCGATGGCTTCCAGCGCTTCCTTATAAGAGGCGGGCTCGTCCTTGAACGGCAAGGCTCGGGCGGTCTTGGTCAGCAGGCTGCGATAGCCGGCCAGCTCCATGTTCAGGCGTTTGGACAGATCACCCAGGGTCTGGTGCTTGCGCGCCTCGGCCAGATCGTCGCTCAGTGCCTTGTACACCGGCTCGGCCGGCAGACCGCGTCCGTCCCAGGCCGCCACGGCGGCTACGGTGCGCGGCATGCCCTCCACCACTTCCGGGTTACCGACGCTCTTGTACAGCAGCGCCGCGATAGGCACGAGAAACACCAGCAGCAGGAACAGCACCAGCGGCGCGATCAGCGCTTGCGCCTTCCAGCGGTTGACCCGCTCGGCACGCGCCAGGCGCTGCTTGAGGCTGGGGCTGGTGACCTCGTTCAGGGGAACGGTAATGGCCATGACGAACTCCGGAAATCTTTGATCGTTGCAGCGGGCGGGCAGGCCGCCGCCGCTGCTGTTAACAACGCAGTACCTGTAGGAGCGAGGCTTGCCCGCGACGGCACGGAGGTCTTGCAGCCCCCGTTCTCGCCAATCGCAGGCAAGCCCCTACGGCATGGCGCTTACTTCGCGGCCCACGAGTTGAAACGCTGCTCCAGCTGCTCGCCGTTGTCAGCCCAGAAGCTGACGTCGATCTGCACCTGATTGGCGATGTTTTCCGGGGTGGTCGGCATGTCTTTCAGGATGTCCTTGGCCAGCAGCGGCACTGCCTGGGTGTTGGCCGGACCGTAGGCGATGTTTTCCGAGTAGGTCTTCTGCTGCTGCGGCTGCACCGAGAAGGCGATGAATTTCTTCGCCGCTTCGGCCCGGGCCTTGTCCAGGCCCTTCGGAATGGCCCAGGCGTCGAAGTCGTAGATACCGCCGGCCCACACCACCTTCAAGTTGCTTTCCTTCTGCACCGCGGCGATCCGGCCGTTGTAGGCCGAGCTCATGACTACGTCGCCGGACGCCAGGTACTGCGGCGGCTGGGCGCCGGCTTCCCACCACTGGATGTTCGGCTTGAGTTCATCGAGTTTCTTGAAGGCACGGTCCTGACCGTCCTTGCCGGCCAGCACCTTGTACACATCCTTGGGCGCCACGCCGTCAGCCATCAAGGCGAATTCCAGGGTGTACTTGGCGCCTTTGCGCAGGCCGCGCTTGCCCGGGAATTTCTTGGTGTCCCAGAAATCCGCCCAGCTGGTGGGCGCGGTTTTCAGCTTGTCGGCGTTATAGGCCAGGACAGTCGACCACACGAAGAAGCCCACGCCGCAAGGCTGGATCGCGCCCTTGACGTAATCCTCGCTCTTGCCGAACAGCGCCGGGTCGAGCTGCTCGAACATGTCTTCGTCGCAACCGCGGGACAGCTCTGGCGACTCGACCTCTACCAGGTCCCAGGACACGCTCTTGGTGTCGACCATGGCTTTGACCTTGGCCATCTCGCCGTTGTATTCGCCGGCGACGATCTTGCCGTTGCCCGCGGCTTCCCAAGGGGCGTAGAAGGCTTTGACCTGAGCCGCCTTGTTCGCCCCGCCAAAGGACACCACGGTCAGGTCCGGGCCCGCCGCCATCGCGTGTGTCGCGCCCATCAGGCCCAAGGCCACAGCGATAGCGCCAAGGGGCGCGGTGAATTTCAGGGATCTCGACATTCTTGTTCTCTCCACGTGCAGGGTTGGTGAAGCAAGGGGGCGATCAATGCGCCTCTAGAAGTGGGTCGAGCGCGCGCACGTGCTCGACCTGCCAGCCGAGCGGAACCACATCGCCCACCGCCAGAGCAGGATCGAGCTCGGCAATCGGCTGTTTCACGAAGAAGTCGGTCTTGCCGCAGACTTCCAGGCGAACCCGGACGTGGTCGCCCAGATAGATGAATTCCGCCACCCTCCCTGAGAAGCGGTTGACACAACTTTCGCTGGAGCCGTTGAGGCTCACGCGTTCCGGACGGATCGACAGGGTCACCGGCTCGCCGGTATTGCCCACGTTGACCGCCAACGCCTCGACCTTCTCGCCACGCCCCAGTTCGACCACGCAGCGGTCGCCGCTGTGACTGTGCAGGCGGCCGTTGAGACGGTTGTTCTCGCCGATGAAGTTGGCGACGAAGGTGTTCTTCGGCTCTTCGTAAAGGGTCCGTGGCGGAGCGATCTGCTGGATTTCACCCTGGTGGAACACCGCCACCCGGTCGGACATGGTCAGGGCTTCGCCCTGGTCGTGGGTCACGTAGACCACGGTCACGCCGAGGCGCTGGTGCAGGTGCTTGATTTCCATCTGCATGTGTTCGCGCAGCTGCTTGTCCAGCGCGCCGAGGGGTTCGTCCATCAGTACCAACTGCGGCTCGAACACCAGGGCCCGGGCCAGGGCCACCCGCTGCTGCTGGCCACCGGACAGCTGCGCCGGATAACGCTGGGCGAAGGACTCGAGCTGGACCATGCTCAACACGCGTTTGACCCGCTCGCTGATGTCGGTCTTGCTCAAGCCGCGCACCGACAGCGGGAACGCCAGGTTCTCGGCCACGGTCATGTGCGGGAACAACGCATAGTTCTGGAACACCATGCCGATATCGCGCTTGTGCGGCGGCACGTTGTTGATGGCCCGCCCGGCCAGCTTGATTTCCCCGGCGGTCGGGGTCTCGAAGCCGGCCAGCATCATCAGGCTGGTGGTCTTGCCGGAGCCGGACGGCCCGAGCAGGGTAAGGAACTCGCCTTTGCGAATTTCCAGGTTGAGGTCTTTGACGATCAGGTTTTCGCCGTCGTAGCTCTTTTGCACACCACGAAAGCTGACCAGTACATCACTCGCCCCAGCGCTTGAATCGACCTCGCTCATACCCACACCTTTTGTTTTTTGACGGCTGTGGACTAAGCCTAGTGGAGGCCGCAGACCGCGCAAATCGGGGGGTATGAGAGATTGTCCTCAGCCGGATGGAAGGTTCTTTGTAGGGATTGCCCTACAAGAATGGCGCGATTGGATAAGTCCTGGCACACGCCTGACGGGAATAATGGCTAAGGGCCTTTTCCCATGTCGCAAATGGGTATGGAAGGCCCTGGCGCTCAGAGCAGCTTGTGTTCCATGGCGTACTTCACCAGCTCGGCCAGGGACGTGATGTTGAGCTTCTGCATCAGCCGCGCCTTGTGAGTGCTGATGGTCTTGCTGCTCAAGGCCAACTGCTGGGCGATGTCGTTGACGTTGGCGCCCTGGGCCAGCCGTTCGAACACGGAAAACTCCCGCTCCGACAGCAGCGAATGCAGGGGCCGGGCATCCGTCAGGCCGACTTCAAAGACCATCCGGTCCGCCAGCTCCGGATCGATATAACGCCCGCCCGCCGCGACCTTGCGGATCGCCGTCAGCAGCAGCGCCGGGTCGCTGTCCTTGGTGGCATACCCTGCCGCCCCCACCTTCAGCGCCCGCGCCGCCATCTGCGCTTCGTCATGCATGGACAGCACCAGGATCGCCGGTGGATTGTTCAGCGCTCGAATCCGCGGGATCGCTTCCAGGCCGTTGACCCCGGGCATGGAAATATCCAGCAGCACCACCTCGCACGGCACATGCCGCAGGGTTTCCAGCAACTGCTCGCCGTTGCTCGCCTCCCCCGCTACCGTCAGGTCCTTGGCCAGGCCGATCAACTGCTTGATGCCTTCGCGGACGATGGTGTGGTCTTCGGCTACCAGTACACGGATCAAAGCTCGTACCTCTTGTTATTGGTGATGATCGCTGCAGACGCAGGTTGCCCCTACCTACAGGTCCAGCGGGACGGTGACGCTCAGGGTGGTGCCCTCGCCCAGGTGGCTGTCCAGGCTCAGGCTGCCGCCCATGATCAGCACCCGCTCGCGCATGCCCACCAGGCCGAAGGACGTCGGTCGCCCGGCCTCGACCTCGAACCCCTGGCCATCGTCGCTGATGGTCATGCACAACTGGTCGCGCTCGAGGCTCAGGGTCAGTTCCACAGTATGCGCCTGGGCATGGCGCATCACATTGGTCAGCGCCTCCTGGAGAATCCGGAACAGACCGATGGCCTTGGCGTCGCTGAGTACCGGCAGGCTGTCCGGCACCTGCACCAGGCAGGGAATCTGCGTGCGCGCTTCGAAGCGCCGTGCCTGCCATTCGATGGCCGAAGCGATCCCGGCATCGAGGATCGGCGGACGCAATGCCGTGGCCACGTCACGCACCAGTTGGAACAGTTGGGCGATCAGGCGCTTCATGCTGTTCAAGCGTTCGTGCAGCCCCGGGTCGAGCTGCGCGTACGCCAGTTCGCACATCGAGGTTTCCAGCTTGAGCACCGTGAGCATCTGGCCCAGTTCGTCGTGCACTTCCCGGGCGATGCGCGCCTTTTCCTCTTCGCGCACGCTTTCCAGGTGCGCCGACAGTTCACGCAGTTGCTCCCGGGAACTGGCCAGCTCCAGTTCGATCCGCTTGCTTTCACTGATGTCCCAGACGATGCCGTCCCAGACGTAGGCGCCATCGTCGAGCTGGCGAGTGATGGCCTTGATCTCCGCCCAGCGCTGTTCGCCCTGCCGGGTCAGGATCCGCCCCTGCCAGGACCAGTCGCTGTCGGTGTCCAGGGCATGGTCCTGGGTCTGGTGATAGCTGGCCTTGTCCTCCGGGTGCACCAGGCTGCGCAGCCCCATGTCCCGATGGCTGAGGGTCGCCGGGGAATAGCCCACCAGGCTCTCGCTGCCCTCGCTGATATAGGCGAAGTCGATCTGCCCGGTCACCGGCGCCCGTTCCAGGCGGAACACCAGCCCCGGCACATTGGCGGCGATACCCTTCAAGCGCGCCTCGCTTTCCTGCAGGGCGGCCAGGGCGCGACGGCGCTCGGTGACATCCGTGAGGTAGACCACCAGGTACTCGCTGTCGCGAAAGCGCAGGAAGCTCAGCGACACATCGGCCGGCAGGATGCTGCCGTCGGCGCGGACACACTGAGTCTCGAAACTCGGCGGCACCTCCTCGCTGGCCCGGGCACGCTTCCACAAGCCCAGCCAACGGTCCATGTGCAAGTTGGGCTCGAAGTCGATCAACGGCCGCCCGACCACTGCCCCCGGCGCATAGCCGAGCATGCTCTCGGCCGCACGGTTGGCGTAGCGCACATGGCTGTCCCAGTTGACCCAGAGGATGCCCACCGTGCTCTGGTCGATGGAAAACTGGGTCAGGCGCAAGGCTTCTTCGCTGGCCTCGCGGCGGGCAAGATCCTCACGCGTCACCAGCAGCCGCTGTTCGAGCGCCTGCTGCTGGCGCCGCTGCCAGATAACGATGGCCAGGCCGGCCAACAGCAGCACGACCAATAACAGGCTGAGGTTCTGCCAGAAACCGCGAGACTCGCTCAGCCGTGGGTACTTGGGTTGCAGCCAGCGATTGTGCAGTTGCTCCAGGTCCTTGGCGGCGATGCCGTGCAAGGCGAGTTGCACGATATCCGCCAGTTCCGGCCAATCGCGGCGGGTCGCGACCCGCAGCAGTTGCGGCAGGCCGATATCGCCCACCACCGCCAGATCGGCGAATTCCGCTTCCACCGACAGGCGACTGAGTTGCGCCTCGTCGATTACCGCGTACTGCGCCTGCTGGCTGAGCAGCAACTGCAGGGCCTGGCGCTCCAGGGGCACGCCCTGCAGATTGAGGTTGGAATAGGTCGCCCGCAGGTAGTCCGCCACCGCACTGGGCATGCGCACCGCCACGCGGGTCTGGCTGTCGAGCTTTTCCAGCTCCACCGCGCCGGCCCCTTTCTGCTCGCCGACCACCAACTGCGGCACGCGCATGTAAGGGTCGGAAAATTGCCAGAGCCGCAGCCCGGCCGGGGTCTGGGTCAGGCCTGGGGCCATGTCGACTTCACCGGCGCGCACCGCCGCTTCCAGCTGGGCCTGATCGGCATAGTTGCGCCAGTTCAGCTCCACCTGCAGCGCCCGGGCCAGCCACTGCATCAGCTCGATATTGACCCCGGACAACCGCTGCAGCCGCCGATCGTATTGGGCATAGGGGGCCTGGAGCACCACGCCGACCCGCAACTGCGAATGCTGCTCCAGCCACTGGCGCTGCACGGGGCTCAACGCTGCCTGGGCAATATGCGGCGCAGGCGCCGCCCAGGCCATCAAGGGAAGACAGATACAGCCGATAACCAGCAGGCAGCGAAAACGCTTCATCTGAAATCTCACACACTGACAAATACTGACCAACCCATTAGGCTGCCGGGATTACTTCTGGCCTGGAATAACCGATGCCCCTTGTCCACCGCTCGGCACTGCCCGCATTGTGCCTGTCGCTGATCCTGCCTTGTGCCTTTTCGGTCGAGGCGGCCGATCCGGAACCTACCCCGACAGAACCGGCCGCCGCGGAAAAACCGGCTGAGCGCCAACCGCTCCCTGAGCGTAGCCAGGAAGAGGCCGCGGCCCTCGAACGCGTCATGCCGGCCAGCGAACAACAGTCCCTGCAAGCCGGCAGCGAGAGCTTCCTGGCCTTGTGGAAACCGGCCAACACCAGCGACCCCAAGGGCGCGGTGATCATCATCCCGGGCGCCGGCGAAACCGCCGACTGGCCCCAGGCAATCGGCCCCTTGCGCAGCCGCTTGCCGGATGCCGACTGGGGCAGCCTGAGTCTGACCTTGCCCGATCTGCAGAGCGATGCGGCGCAACCGCGCATCGTCGAGGCCACACCGGCCCCCGCGCCCGCCGACACTAGCAGCAAAGATGCAGCCACGGCAGCGCCCAAACCGATCGAACAGGCCGCCGGCGGCGAAGCCGAGATCGCCGATCGCGCAGTGGTGGAGAGCAGCGAAGAACAGGCCAAGGCCGATGCCGAGCGGATCTTCGCCCGTATCGATGCCGCGGTGACCTACGTCCAGCAGCAGAACGCCCGCAGCATCGTGTTGCTGGGGCACGGCAGCGGAGCCTACTGGGCCACACGCTACCTGAGCGAAAAACAGCCGCCGGAGATTCAAAAGCTGGTACTGGTGGCCGCCCAGACGCCCACCATCGGCAAACCCGGGCTGGCTGAGCTGACACCCACCCTGAAGCTGGCGACCGCCGACTTTTTCTACAAGGACAACGCACAGGCTCGCAAGAACGCGCTGGAGCGCCTGCAAGCCAGCAAGCGGCAGAAGAACGCCAACTTCACCCAGATCTCGCTCAACGCCCTGCCGGGCAACAGCAAGGCGCAAAACGAGCAATTGTTCAGACGCGTACGCGGCTGGCTGAGCCCGCAACCGCAAGACTGAACCCCGTCATGTCCGACCCCAGCTTCTTTATAAGCATGGGGCTGGACGTGGGGTGTTGCCCTTAACGAAAATCCCGACGCTCGCGGATCAGCGCATAGGCACTGTGCAGCTCGCGGGTTTTTTCCGTGGCTTCGCGTACCTGCAACGGGCTGGCACCGCTGCCGGCGATCTTGTCCGGATGATGGCGACTGAGCAGGCGCCGATAGGCACGCTTGATCTGCGAGGGCTCGCTGGTCGCCGAGACCCCCAGCAGGCGCAGGGCCTCCTGATAGGCGCCGCTGCTGTTGGCCAACGGCTTTTTGCTCGGTTCGTAGTCCGCCGCCAGCGCCTGCACCTGCTGCGTGGTCCAGCCCAGCCATTTGCCCCAGGTCTGAATCAGCTCACGCTCGGCGGTGCTGGCCCGGCCATCGGCCCAGACCATCCGCCAGCAAGCCCGCAATACCCCCTCGGCCGCATGGGGCTGTGCCGCCAGACGGCGCAGGTAGCCTCGCAGCCGGTCGTTGCCCGACTTGCCGCGGTTGAACGCGGCGATCGCGCGGCGTTGCGCGGTATCACCCATGTCCAGCGAACGCATTTCCAGACGCGCCTGCTGGATATGGCCGTCGACCACCCGGCCATCGCTTTTGGCCAGGCGCCCCAGCAGCACGAACAGCAATTCATCGTTGCGCAGCGCCGGGCGACCGCCCAGCCGCTCGCGTACCTGGGCCCAATTATGCAGTTGCAGGCGCCGGTCCAGCGCCTGTCCCAGCAACGCGCCCAGCATGGCCCCCGGGATACTGGCTATGGCAAAGCCAGCCCCGGCTCCGATCAGAGTCCCTGGCCACAACATATCAGCGGCTCGCTTCTAGCAAGGTTTCGACTTCCGCCAGGCGCTCATGGGTACCGACATCGACCCAGTGCCCCGGCAAGCGCTCGCCGCTGACCTGTCCGTCGGCCATCGCCTTGCGCAGCAGCGGCGCCAGCTTGAAGGCTCCCGCGGCACACCCCAGGAACAGGTCGGGGTGCAGTACGGCGATACCGCTGTAGGTCAGGGTCTGCGCGCCCGGCTCGGCGTCTCGCACCCGGGCATCGTCGCCAAGGATGAAGTCGCCGGCGGTGTGGTGAGCCGGGTTATCCACCAGCACCAGATGCGCCAGCGCAGAAATCGGCCGGTTCAGCAGGCGGAAATCGTAATCGGTCCAGACATCGCCGTTGACCACCAGGAAAGGCTCGTCGCCCAGCAACGGCAAGGCACGGCAAATACCGCCGCCGGTTTCCAGCGGTTCACCTTCCGGCGAGTAGTGGATGCTCAAGCCGAAACGCGAGCCGTCGCCCAGATGATCTTCGATCTGCTGCCCCAGCCAGGCGTGGTTGATGACGATCTCGGTAAAACCGGCCTGGGCCAGGGCCCGCAGGTGGTACTCGATCAGCGGCACGCCAGCGACACGGATCAACGGCTTGGGCGTGGTCAGGGTCAAGGGGCGCATCCGTTCGCCCTTGCCCGCGGCCAGAATCATTGCCTTCATACACAGGCTCCGACCGGTCGGCGCAGGCTGGCCAGCAGTTCGCCCAGCTCCGCCAGCTCCGGCCGACGGGCCAAAACGGCTTCTATATAGGCGAAGAAACGCGGCACATCGCCCAGGTAACGGGGCTTGCCGTCACGGTGGCAGATCCGCGCGAAGATCCCGATCACCTTGAGATGGCGCTGTACCCCCATCAGATCGCTGGCGCGCAGGAAGTCCTCGAACTCAGGCTGGACCGGAATGCCGATCCGCGACGCCTGTTGCCAGTAGTCTTGCAGCCAGCTGCGCACCTGCGCCTCGGGCCAGCTGAGAAAGGCATCCTTGAACAGGCAGGTGACGTCATAGGTCACCGGGCCGTAGACCGCGTCCTGGAAATCCAGCACCCCCGGATTGGGCTCACTGAGCATCAGGTTGCGTGGCATATAGTCGCGATGCACCAACACCTTGGGCTGGGCCAGGGCGCTGTCGATCAGCAGGTCGCTGACCCGCTGCCACTGCGCACGCTGCTGCTCATCCAGCTCGATACCCAGCTCGCGGCCCACGTACCACTCGGGGAACAGCTCCAGCTCACGACGCAGCAGGGCGACGTCATAGCTGGGCAACGGCGCCTCCATCGGCAACTGCTGGAAGGCCAGCAAGGCCTGCAGCGCATCCTTGAACAGGGCGTCGGCATTCTCGCCGTCGATCACATCCAGGTAGGTCTTGTTGCCCAGGTCATTGAGCAAAAGAAAGCCCCGCGACAAATCCTCGGCATAAATTTTCGGCACATTGATGCCAGACGTTGCCAACAGATGGGCGATATCCACGAAGGGTTTGCAGTTTTCCTGTGGCGGCGGGGCATCCATCACGACAAAGCTGCGGCCCTCGCCTTCCCAACGGAAATACCGCCGGAAACTCGCGTCGCTACTGGCTGCGGTCAATGTGGCCGGGGGCACGGGGCCCCAACCGTTGGAGGCATAAACAATCGACAACTGCTCATCGAGCCAAACTTTCAGGTGTTGCAAGCGTACATCTTGGTCAGGCATTGCAAGGGTCTCCGACGGCGCTAGCCGTCAAGCGGGTCATGCTTTATTATCCAGCATCTTTTTCAGACCATCGAGAGGCGTGCGGCCCAACACCGCGGGCAGATGGCACGCAGGAAGCCCGGACTAATAAGATGGCATTGAAATCCCCCGCGTTTCGTAAAAAATTTCCGTTGCTGGTTACTGGCAGTCTGCTAGCCCTGCAACCCCTGGCCGCTTCGTTCGTGGTCGCCGCAGAGCAGTATGACTGCTCGGTCTCTGCTTCAGGTGGCTGGGACTGCGCACCGAAGACCAACGCGGCTCAACTGCCTCCGCGCCCCGTGCATGACGCGAGCGCGGTCAGTTCGAGCACCGCGACCCAGGCCGAAGGCAGCGAAGACACCGGCGCCAAGCCGATGCTGGTTACCGAGTCCAAGGGCCGTGGCCTGAAGTCCCGCAGTGAAGACTACAGTCACCTCGACTGGGTACCGCGCGAGAAGCTCACCGCCGCCCAACTGGCCGAGACCGGTCCTTACTGTGCTGGTGCCTATATCGAACCGATTCGTCCTGGCATGAATGACAAGACGAATAAAAGTGACGCCCCGACCTTTATCGGCGCCAAGGCTTCGCGTTATCAGCAGGAGCAACAGGTCGCTACCCTGGCCGGTGACGTGGTCATGCGCCAGGGCAGCATGCAGGTCGAGGCCGATGAGGCCAACCTGTACCAGGCCGAGAACCGCGGCGAGCTGAGCGGCAACGTGCGCATCCGCGACAACGGCGCCCTGCTGGTCGGCGACCACGCCGATGTGCAACTGGACACTGGCGAGGCCAAGGTCGACAACGCCGAATACGTGATGCACAAATCGCGCATCCGCGGTAACGCGCTGTACGCCAAGCGTGCCGAGAACGCGATCATCCGCCTCAAGGACGGTACGTACACCACGTGCGAACCGAGGGGTGCCCAGGGAGCGTTTGC